>QNYF01000122.1 GCA_003978695.1 Desulfobulbus sp.
CCTGCGGGTCCACAATTGGACCGATGACCTCTGCTGCCCTGGGCATTGATACTGTTGATGTCGGCATCCCTACCCTCGCCATGCACTCCATCAGGGAAACAGCTGCAAAATCAGACTGTTGGTTTTTGTTCAGAGCTTTACAAAAATTCTTTTCAGCTGAAAAGAACGCGTAATGTAGCTATTCAGGTAGCACCACGACTTTGCTATAACGTGTGGTTTGTAACCGTAACAACAGGTGCTAAGGCTATCTGATCGGGACAATACTTATGAAAATGCTTGTTGAAGACGACACAAAAAGTTTAATATTGAAGAATAATAATCAACCTGAGTCCTCCTGAGCTTGAGCCTGTGAGGATTTTTCCCTTTGACCTTCCTGTATTATGGCAAACAGCATTAATCAGCAGTATTCTCAAATCACCTCAAAATGCTTTATTAATGCTCCTTTTGAACAACTTTTAGAGGGCAGGCTGCTGAAGTTATTTCTCACAAACCAGCTCCAGCCGGAAATCGGACTCGAAGGAAAATGTCTCTGGGATCATAAAACAGCAGCATTCCAAAAAATAGCCGATTCATTTTTCAAACAGGATCTCAAATGTACTCTACACGCCCCTTTTTTTGATCTTGTTCCCGGCGGCTCAGACCGGAGGATACTTGAAGTAACTCGTGAAAAGCTCACCCGGGCATTTGCCCTGCTTAAGGTTTTTCAACCCGCTTCAATTGTTTGTCATCTTGGTTTTGAAGAGAATAAGCACCGGGGAAAATTTGACAACTGGTTGTCAACATCTCTTGAAACATGGCATCCCCTCCTCGACATTGCCGATCAGGCCGGGACAAGAGTTATGTTCGAAAACACCTACGAAATCACCCCTGACGTCCACAGAGAACTCTTTGAGAAGCTCGATGCGCCTCATCTTGGATTCTGCCTTGATACCGGGCATGTATCTGCTTTTGCCCACACAGGCTGGCACCCCTGGCTGAATGAATTAAGCCCATGGCTTGGCCAGCTTCATCTCCATGACAATGACGGCATTGGAGATAATCATATTGCCCTGGGACAGGGAATTTTTGATTTCGTCGAATTCTTCAACTCTCTACATAACCAACCTGTTTTTCCTCTTCTCACCCTGGAGCCTCATTCAGAGGATGACCTCTGGCAATCACTTGCCTATATACAGGAAAAAAATCTTTTTTAGGATGACATCTTCTAAGTGCTGACCTTTGTTCAACCCTTGTACAAAATCCTCTTAATACCTGCCCGTACAGCATCCTCACACTTGTCTTTGAACTCATGAAATATGTTTCTCTCCACAAGGAAAAGTAATGGATGAAAAAAATACCTCTAAGGTGTAAAGTAGAGACCTTGACACAAGCCTTCAAAAAAATGCAACTACGCATTTTTTCACCATTATTCCTTTTTAACATTATGAATAAAATTCATCTGCTATCACTATTTCTGATACTTACACTTTTCGGATGCGCAACAAGTAACATAGATACCCTTATAGCAAAAAAAGGCGGTAAAAAACTCTCGCCGGATCAAGTTCTTTCTTTAACGGAAAACAACACGCTCCGTCTCCAAAACCATGACAGTGACGCCTATCTTTTTATGGATAAATCCGGCAGGGTGTATGGGGTGGATGTTGTCAACAATAAGGATCTGGGCCAATGGGACGTGAGTGAACAGGGGGAGTTTTGTGTGCGTATGAATAACTGGTGGGATGCTGACATGCACTGCTATTTCATTTATGAAACAGGTGGCGTCTACAAACTGACCAGCGATAAAGGACTTATTAAGTTTACTTCCCACAACTTTTCAGGTGACTATAAAAACAGCTATTATGCAGTTCACAAGGGAAAAAAAAGTTACCGCAAATCAATCCGGTCCGGAACCGCTTCCCGTGTTTCAACGTCTGAGGAACACAAAACTGAAAGTAGCGAAGAATCATCCGTCGATAATACACAAAACGATAAAACCATTACAGAAGTAAATACTTATAATGTCACCCATGAAGATAGAGAACTCCGATCAACAGTGAAATGGATGGCAAGGGATTGTCCGGGGTGTAATTTATCTGAAACAAATCTTGCAAAAGCCGACCTGGTAGGAGCTCAACTTGCCGGAGCAAATTTAAGCGGGTCAAATCTAAAAATGGCAAAAATGCGCCGGGCTGACCTGGAAGGAGCAAATCTCGAAGAGGCGAATCTTTCTTACTGCAGTCTGCCGGGAGCGAATCTGAAAAATGCCAACTTAAAAGATGCCGACCTCCAGGGAGCAAACCTTATCCGTGCGGATTTGACTGGAGCAGACCTTACTGGTGCCAATCTTGATCAAGCGCATCTTGAGGGAGTAAAAGGTTTGACCAGGTAATGTGAGAGCATTGTCTCGTTGCTATTGCAAAGTTAGCTCTTTGCGCAGAACGTCAGTGTATACTTTAACAGCAGGATACTCCCCCTTCCCGCCTCTTGAACATACTGTTTTCTAACCGCTTTATTATAACCATAACGTATTGAGAACCCAATGTCAGCACCCTTTGTCCACCTGCATGTCCACACTCAGTATTCCATGCTCGATGGAGCTATTCGCCTTGATGACCTCCTCAGCAAAAGCAAAGAATATGGTATGGATGCAGTTGCTGTTACAGACCATGGAGCCATGTATGGCGCGTTGGAATTTTATACCAAGGCCCAAAAGAAAGGAATTAAACCTTTAGTTGGCTGCGAATTTTACATCTCTGAGACAAGTCATCTTATTCATGACAAGACTGCAGGGCATAATTTTCATATTGTCCTTTTGGCCATGAACAAAACCGGCTATCAGAACCTTATGAAACTTGCCTCAATTGCCCAGACACAGGGTTTCTACTACCGGCCCCGGATTGACCAGGAAGTGTTGTTTGAACATCAAGAAGGGTTACTGGCGCTTACAGCATGTCTTCATGGTCAGATACCCTGGTTGATCACCCACAACAATATGGACGGTGCACGATCGAAAGCTCTTGAGCTGCAGCAGGTTTTTGGGGACCGCCTCTATTTTGAAATCCAGGAAAACGGGATTAAAGACCAGACAGTTGCCAACCAGGGACTGATGACTCTTGCCAGGGAACTTGGTATCAAACTTGTCGCCACTAATGACTGCCATTATCTTAACCGGGAAGAATCCTATGCTCATGAAGTTTTGCTCTGTATCCAGACAGGCAAGACCATAAATGACCCAAAACGTTTTCGATTTTCAACAGATGAATTGTATTTCAAATCTCCTGCAGAAATGGAACAACAATTCAGCTACTGCCCTGAAGCACTGGCCAATACAGTGGAAGTCGCTGAGCGCTGTAATCTTGAATTACAGTTTGGGGACCACCATTTTCCTGTTTTTCCGGTTCCGGAAGATGAAACCCTTGAGACACTTTTTGAAAAAGAGTGTCTCAAGGGACTTGACGAACGCCTTGAACATTTATGCGAGTTGCAGGAGGTCTCCGCTGAACTTGAAAAACAGTATCGTGACCGACTGACAATGGAAATTGAGATCATTCAAAAGATGGGATTTTCCGGTTATTTCCTTATTGTTGCAGACTTCATCAACTGGGCAAAGAGTAAAGACATTCCTGTTGGCCCGGGTCGAGGTTCCGGTGCAGGCAGCCTGGCAGCATATTCCATGTCAATTACTGACATTGATCCAATCCCTTACGGACTCATTTTTGAACGATTCCTCAACGTTGAACGTATGTCCATGCCTGATTTTGATGTTGATTTCTGTAAGAATCGTCGTGACGAGGTTATTGATTATGTTCGCAGGCGATACGGCGGAGATACCCATGTCGCACAGATTGTTGCTTATGGGACAATGAAGGCACGGGCTGTATTACGAGATGTCGGCAGGGTACTGGAGGTGCCTTTACCTGTTGTTGACCGCATTGCCAAGCTGGTCCCTGATGAGCTCAAAATCACCTTGAGTAAGGCTATCGATAAAGAGCCGCGCCTACGGGAAGCAATGAAACAAGATGATGTCCGAGAATTGCTCACAGTAGCGCAAACCCTTGAAGGCTTATCCCGACATAAATCAACACATGCAGCAGGCGTCGTCGTTTCACCTAAACCTATGGTCGAATACCTCCCTCTCTGCCTTGGTTCAAACAAAGAGGTTTTAACGCAGTATGCCATGAAGTACACGGAAATGACCGGGCTCATTAAGTTTGATTTTCTGGGTCTTAAAACACTCACGGTTATTGATCGAACACTCAAACTTATCAAAAAGGATATCGGCAGCCTGGTTGATTTGAGTAAACTCCCCATGGATGATCTCAAGACCTATGATCTCCTGTGTAAGGGGAACAGTTTAGGGGTTTTTCAGCTTGAAAGCGATGGTATGCGAGAGCTCCTTATCAAAATGGCCCCTGAACAGTTTTCTGATTTGATCGCACTTGTAGCTCTTTATCGCCCCGGACCTCTCGATTCCGGAATGGTTGACCAGTTTGTTGATACCAAACATGGTCACAGACCTCCCGAATATCCCCTTCCTCAGATCCAACCGGTTCTAGAAGAAACGTATGGGGTTATCGTCTACCAGGAACAGGTGATGAAGATAGCCAATATAATGGCATCATATAGCCTTGGCGATGCTGACATTTTGCGTCGGGCAATGGGAAAAAAGATTCCTGAGGTCATGGAACAGGAACGGGAAAAATTCATGAAAGGCTCTCTTGCTAATGACATTCCAAAAGAGAAGGCCAAATATGTTTTTGACCTCATGGCTAAATTTGCCGGATATGGATTTAATAAATCGCATTCTGCTGCATATGCGCTGATAGCCTACCATACCGCTTACCTCAAAGCGCATTACCCTGCCCAGTTTCTGGCAGCTCTGCTCTCCTGCGACGTAGATAATACAGATAAAGTTGTTAAGTATTTCAATGAATGCCGTCAGATGGATATTGACGTACTGCCTCCGGATATCAATGAGTCGGATCATGATTTCACTGTTATAAGGGACCGAATTCGTTTCGGACTTGCGGCGGTAAAAAACGTAGGCGGCGCCGCCCTGGACTCTATTATAGAAGAACGCATAAAAAACGGCCCATACCCCACTCTTGCAGACTTTTGCAGCAGAATTGACTCCAGCCGCGTGAACCGAAAGGTTATTGAGAGTCTTATTAAAGCAGGTGCGTTTGATTCCATGAAGGCAAAAAGATCCCAACTCATTGCCGTACTGGATGAAGCGCTTGAACACGCCAAGGCGGTTCATCGGGATCGCCTGAGCGGCCAGATGAATCTGTTTGCCCTCGCCGGAGGGAAGGAAGAAGTATCAGACAAAGAAATCCAACTCCCGGATATTGAGGATTGGCCGCAGTTAAAAAGACTTGCCTATGAGAAAGAAACTGTTGGTTTTTTTCTTACCGGCCACCCTCTGGAAGGGGTTGCCCAGGAAATCAAACTCGTTGCACCTTCAGGTATTGCTGAATTGGAAAAAATGCGGGAAGGCCAGGCTATTCGTATTGCGGGCCTTGTTCAAAACTACAAGGAACATAAATCAAAAAAGGGCGACCTCATGGCTTTTACTGTGTTTGAAGACATGAGCGGGTCAGTTGAAGTAATCGTTTTTCCGCAAACTTTTGCCCGGTGTTCAGAACTGTTGCAAACAGACCAGTGCCTTGTTGTTTTGGGCTCCATTCAACAGAGCGAACGTGGTGTGAAAATTATTGCCGAGACAATAACACCACTTGATAATGCGATTGAACAGTATACAGAAAACACCATTATTCGACTTCAGGCACGAAACACACTTCACCAGCATCTCATACAGCTTAAGGACATGCTTTACCAGTTTCACGGTTCAAGCCCCATCCAACTGACCCTCCATTTTGACGGCAGGGGTGAGGTGGATATAGAAATGTTAAAAGATCTCACCATCAGACCCTGTTCTGATTTCTTTGATGAAATAAAAGAAAAATTCGGGGAGCGAGCCCTTGATGTGAAGATGAAAAGACCTGAAATACAACGAAAGAAAAAACGGAAATTCTACACCAACCATTCTTCGGCTGAAAACTGAAATTATCCGTAACTATTGAGTTACAGGACCTTGGTTCTGCGAGTTTTTGCACCCACCTGAAGAGTTACAATTATTCTTTCAGACGATTAAAAAGGCTAGAATTCCCGGAGAAAAATCCTGAGTGAAAAATGATTTAAGAAAGCAAGACCATGCGAAGTTACTTAGACGATATACATCTTGTACGGGCGAGTAGTCCCGTCAGCTTCCAGCAACTGGCAGACCAGAAAAAACGTATTTCAATCTGCAAAGACGCTCTTGGAGATATCGAATAATTCTTCAAATGCTCGTAACTCTTCAGGACGGTGGTTCTGCGAGTTTTTCGCACCCACCTGAAGAGTTACAAATGCTCTAACTAATCGATATAAAAATTTATTCTATAGCCATCCTGAAACCAGGACAGGTCGGCCTGCCTGTGACATCAACGCCCTTCTGGCAGAGAATACTCAAAATTTCTTCTTTGCTGAAAATAGAATCCTGCTGTTTGGTAATATAGACTAAACAGTCTTTACAGATATTGAATGAAAAAGCATTAAGCTCGGTCATCACTTCCCAGCAGGGCTGTGAAGCACGATATGCCGGGCACTGTTCTGCCTGCTCGGGGTCACATTTTGTGATTTCCCAGCAAGGCCAATCTGATCGTAATGACATCAGATTCCTCCTTAAATTCCTTACTCAAAGTATAAAAAAAATAAATACAGTACATCCAGCACGTGGAAACGTCTGTATATAAAATCGACTTTTTACAAAAGCAATTTATTTTTTAGCAACTTTGGGCACATAATGCAAGCCTGTTGCGCAACTCTTCGCAGCCAATCCCTGATTTAGAAGAAAAAATCAATCTGTCATCCGGCTGAATATTAAGAGCTGCGTCAAGCGCTCTTGCATGTTTTGATTGTTTATTTTTTGAAAGTTTATCTGCTTTGGTGTACACGGGAAGCGAAACAATATTTTCAAAATTTAACCAGTCGATAAGCTCACGATCATGCGCCTTTAGAGCATGTCTCAGATCAATAATCACCACCACACAGACAAGAGCTGTTCTGCTTTCGAGATAGGAGCTTATCAGTCGTTCCCAGGATGCTTGAACACTTCGGGAAACTCTGGCAAAACCATATCCCGGAAGGTCTACGAGATAAAGAGCATTATCAACTTCAAAAAAGTTCAGACTCTGTGTCTTGCCTGGTTTTGAGCTGGTTTTTACCAGATTCCTGCGGCCAATGAGTTTATTTATAAGACTTGATTTACCGACATTAGAACGACCGGCAAAAGCAATCTCAGGAAAAACAGGTTCTGGAAGCTGTTTAAGGCTGAAGACCGAATCAAGAAAAGAGACCTTGGTAAAGTTAATCATTGCCCGGAACTCCTTTTTTGATTCGTTGAAATGTCATATCACCTTGTTGAGTGAATACTCTATGATTCCCTCAGCTCCCTTCTTCTTAAGCTGGGGAATCAAATCCCGAACCTGATGCTCAGAGATTACCGTTTCAACGGAAAACCAGGGTTGCTTGTAGAGCTGGGCTACTGTCGGAGCCGTAACACTCGGCAGAATCTCCAGAATATCATCAAATTTCCCCTCTGGGACATTCATTTTCAACCCGACAATTTTATCAGCGCGCAAAGCACCCTGGAGGAGCATTGCAATATGATCAATCTTTTCTTTTTTCCATGGATCTGAAAGAGCCGCTTTACTGGCAATCAACTGCGTGTTTGATTCCATGAGTTCGTGAATTATTTTAAGCCCATGGGCACGAATAGTTGTTTCTGTTTCCGTAACTTCAACAATTGCGTCAGCCAGACCGGAAACTGCTTTAGCCTCTGTAGCTCCCCAGGAAAAAGAGATGTCAACGTTCAAACCCCGATCTTCAAAAAATCGACGGGTTACATTAACAAGTTCCGTGGATATTTTTTTACCATCAAGCTGGTCAACAGTTGTTATATCAGAATCTCCCGGGACCGCTATAACCCAGCGGGTCGGTTTTTTACTGACCTTTGAATAAACAAGTTCCTCAACAACAACGACATCAGAGCCGTTTTCAAGGGTCCAGTCTTTTCCGGTAATTCCAGCGTCAAGCATACCATCTTCTATATAACGCGACATCTCCTGCGGACGACAAATAGAAACAGAAAGCTCAGGATCATCAATTTCCGGAAAATAGTTTCTGGACATCATTTTGATGCGCCAACCGGATTTTTCAAACAAATCAATGGTTGCCTTTTCAAGGCTTCCTTTAGGGATTCCGACCTTCAAAACACTCATAATTACCTCAAATATATATCAAAAAAATACAACCCTTACAAACAAAACTGTGGCACGCCCCGTTTACCCGTAGACTTTATCCGGATCGAAAACCGGTTTACCCTGTATCTCAAGCTCATTGCCCGAAACGCGACGGTAAAAGCAGCTGTGATAGCCCTTGTGACAGGCTGCACCGCCAATCTGTTCGACCTTGAATACAACAGTATCCTGGTCACAATCGACAAAAATATCCTTAATCATCTGGATATTGCCGGATGATTCTCCCTTGAGCCATAAAGTGTTGCGGGAACGACTCCAGAAATGCGCCTTGCCGGTTTCCAGAGTTTTCTGCCAGGATTTTTGATTAATATACGCCAGCATTAAAACCTCGCCAGAGTTACTCTCCTGTACTATCGCCGGTATCAGACCATCTTCTGACTTTGAAAAATCAAGTTCAATCATGATTGAGTTTCCCTTTGCTCAATTTTTTCAGACTTCAGCGATTGAGCTGCATCAGCTTCACGTTTATTCTCTTTCTCTATAAAAACGATCATGCATGAAGTTCGATGCTGGCAGTAGTCGCCGGAGTGCCGGCAAGCTGCCTGTTCAGACTCCATTTTCTCATGATATTTTACACATTCAAGTTCCATAAGTATATTCCTTAAAAGACAGACTTGACACATTTATGCGTTCACCGACTCTTTGTCAAGCGCTCAGCAATTATATAATGCAGAGTTGTCAAACTATATTATTTTTTTTAGAGTGGCAATGATTGAAAAACAAACAACCTCAAAAGAGAGAACAATATGTGCCCTGTAGCATTAACTGACACCGTAACTCTAACATACACAGCTGCCCTGGAAAATGGTGAAGTCATCGAGCAAAGTGAACAAGATAAACCGGTGACGCTTACCATCGGTGAAGGACGCCTGTTTAAAGCCGTTGAAGCAAGCCTCTTTGGCATGGAACCTGGAGAAACCCGCCAGATAAACATTCAGCCTGAAGATGCTTACGGACATCATATTGAAGATCTTGTTCAAACTCTTCCAAAAAATGTGTTCAGGGGAAAAATAGACCCGAAGCCTGGCATGGTATTGTCGCTGAACCTGCGGCGGGATGGAATCGATCATCAGGTTCCGGCAACTGTCGTCAGAGAAAACGAAGATACCATTACAGTTGATTACAACCACCCTCTTGCCGGCCAGGTGATTGTTTATACGGTTACACTTATTGGCATAAACAACTAAAAAATTGCTGTCAATATGTAACAATTCAATTACAGACCACACGTTATGCCAAAGTCGTGGTGCTACCTGAATAGTCACGTCATTATCTACATTATGTCGAGTCATCTACCGGAAAAGCTGATTCCCTTTCCTCCACAAAATAACAAAATCTATCCCAGTTTACTTCTGTGCCCGAGACAGGACAACGAAGTCCAATTTTTTTTTCGCCGACGCTTATGACAATCCAATCCCCCATTCTGGGACCGTCTTCAATGAATATTTGTTGACCAACAGACAGAGGATACCTTTTAAAAAAAATAACATTTTCAGCCATGGTAAATCTCCAGGAATTTATATATCTGATTAAATGCTAATCATCTCACCGGAGATGATCAAGCGGGAACCATTCAAATACGTTAAAGAAAACATGTTCGTAACATTTCAATAAACGAATCTCAGGCATTCCTGAACAGTTACAAGAATGGTGGTTCTGCAAGTTTTCGCAACCACCTGAAGAGTTACAAGCATTAAAGTATTTCGTGTCATTTCTATATTTACTCTCCATAACCCCCTGGATCATTTATGAGCATCACAAAAAAGAATTCCCCTGATTCCCATCCGGCTGAACGTTTATACACTCTGGTCAAAACTCTTCGAGGCCAAGATGGGTGTCCATGGGACATGAAACAGACTCCTCATACGCTTAAAAAACACCTGCTTGAGGAAACTCGAGAACTGGCCGAAGCAATTGAAGGTAGTGACCCTTTGCATGTTTGCGAAGAAATTGGCGATCTGCACTTTATTCTGACATTACTCACATTACTGTATGAGGAACAAAAAGAGTTCTCTGTAAATGATACCTGGGAAGGAATAATTGAAAAAATGATACGCAGACATCCTCACGTTTTTTCAGATAAACAGGTTTCAAGTGAAGAAGAACTCAACGCCCAATGGGAAAGAATTAAAGCGGAAGAAAAACAAAAGAACTTAAAGGGTCTCTAAGGAGTGAATGTTGTCGTTCAGGGATATGGATAGAAAATATTTCAGGAGGCTCTACAGAGCTTAACGTATATCCTGTTTATCTCCTGTGAAACAGAAAATACATTTTTTTTGGGGGGATGTTTCTTGTCTCTTGTATTCTTCTCAATCTTGATATCGAGGTCATTTCGTAAGGCGTTGCACAATAGTCCTTATTTTTATTGACACTGTAATCAAGACATTGTTATATGAAATATTAATAAAAATAACCTTCTCGCTCTCCCCCACCGGATTGAAGCGAGGGCCTTTATGACCAAGAGGAGGAATCATGCGTCATTACGAAACCACGTACATCCTGCGCCCAAACCTGGGTGAAGACCAGTTTAAAGAAATCATTGACCGTACCAATGCTATTGTTACAGATGACGGCGGAAGTATTGTCGACATTGATCAATGGGGAATAAAAAAACTGGCTTATGAAATCAAAAAAGAATCACAGGGCTACTATGTGTACATGAACTATGCTGCACATGGCAACACCATCAAAGAGCTTGAGCGGATTTTCCGCATCGACGACCGTCTTCTTCGCTACCTGACAATTAAACTTGCCGATTCCATTGACGACAGCGGTATAACTGCGGCTAAAGAGGAAATTGCCGCCAGGGCTGCAGCGGCTGAGGCAGCTGAGTCTGAAAATGCTGAAGAAACAGAGACCACCGAAACGAAAAAAACTGACTCTGACAAATAGTCTTTAGAGTTGGATACACTTTTATATTAGGATTTGATTATGGCACCACGCAAAAAGATTTTTTCCCGTCGCAAGGTATGCCGGTTCTGTGCAGACAAAGAACTGGTTCTCGATTATAAAGACGTAAAAACATTAAGAAATTTTGTCACAGAGCGTGGCAAAATTATCCCAAAACGTATATATGGTACCTGTGCGAGTCACCAGCGCCAGGTGACCGAGGCAATAAAACGTGCCCGTCATCTAGCATTGATTCCTTACACAGGATCTACGCAGTACTAATTCTGGATAATCCAGATATATAATGGCAGGACCAGAGGACGGTCACCAGCAGGACGAATCTTTCTTATCAATTCAGGTTCTGTTGATAACAGCTTCATTTTTTTTACCTGTTGCTCTTCCGTCCCTATTGGGCTGGATGAATGGATTACTTGCAGTAC
Source organism: Desulfobulbus sp. (assembly GCA_003978695.1). Lineage (GTDB taxonomy): Bacteria > Desulfobacterota > Desulfobulbia > Desulfobulbales > Desulfobulbaceae > Desulfobulbus_C. Next base: position 11,669 of record QNYF01000122.1, read on the forward strand.
CTGTTTTTGTATTACTTGTTGTATCAACTAACACCAACAGAGCATTCAGACAGATAGGCAGAGGCCTGTTTTTGGCAATTGGAGGAGCGTTGCTCCTCAATAAAGTGGTTCTCTTTGCCTTTGGCCTCACTTTGCTCCCCCTTGGCTATAGTTTATACAAAAGCGTACAACAAAGAGAAGATCCTGCGATTGCCGGGGGCAAAGGTGTTATTATTTTGGGGGGCATCTGGTTTGCGTTCTGGATGATTTCAGGTGCTTTGACTGGAGTAAATCCGTATTCGACCCTGATTGCTTCGCTTGACGAATCATTCTCAAGAATACTTGAGATATACAGAAATAACTCAGAATTACCGCCAGATGTTTTGCTTGGACTGGAACAAATAGTTGGCCAAATCCAAAAATTTATTCCAAAACTGATGCCGGGTTTACTGGCCGGTTCGGTAATAATCACAGTCTGGCTGAATATGGTAATCAGCAACAGGTTGATTCCACGGCTTGTGCAGGGAAAACACGCATGGACCGAGTACAGCCGATGGCAGTATCCGGATAAGCTTGTCTGGTTGCCGATTATTGCAGTAATACTGGCCCTGGCAGGAAGAGGACAATTACAAAACGCCGGATACAGTCTTGTTGTTGTTTCAGCGATAGTTTATTTATTTCAGGGACTGGCAATTTTCATCCATTTTCTGGATAAATGGAATGTACCTCTATTATTACGATATTTGATCTATGGAATTTTTGCCGTTCAAAGCTATGGCATTTTGATGCTTTCGGTTCTTGGACTTGCAGACACCTGGTTTGATTTACGAAAATTGAACCAGAATGAACAGATAAACAACTCATAACAGAATTGGTGAGTTTCTTTACAGGTGAGGAAAGGATAATGGAAATTATACTGAACAAAACAATTGATACTCTGGGGTTGGAAGGCGAAATTGTTAATGTTAAACCCGGGTATGCACGCAACTATCTTATTCCCAAGAAATTTGCAACTCTTGTGAATAAAGCAAATCTTGCACGGCTTGAAAAAGAACAGCAGGCCATTGCCAAGCGTCTTGAAGAGGAAAAGAAAGGAGCTGAATCCCTTGCCGCCCAGCTTGAGGATAAAGTTTTAACCATCACCCGCAAAGTAGGCGAAGACGAACGGCTTTTTGGATCGGTCAACACCGCTGATATAGCTGAGAAACTTGCCGAACTCGGGGTTACGGTTGAGCGAAGATCAATACTTCTTTCTGAACCGATTAAAAAAATCGGCGAATCTAAAGTTGCTGTTAAGGTCGGATACCAGATGACAACAGATGTAACGGTACAGGTTGTTCCTGAGTCAGCTGAGGAAGAAAAAGCATAGTCCTTATGTAAAGCTGTACTCCCCAAGAGTTACCTGCGGATCTGTACCTGTCTTCTGACAGAACAGATCCGCAGTTGTTTTACACACCCGTTGTTCACTAGAACAATGGAATTATCAACCGGTAACGCCGACTTCATCACTGCGTACTACTCACTATGCCTAATCAGCCTTCAGCACCTTCACTTATGACCAGTACCAAGATGGTACCTCCTCAAAATGTTGAAGCTGAACAGGCAATTCTTGGCACCATTCTTATCCAGGATCAATCCCTGCTTAAAATAGTTGAAATCCTTTCAGCCGATGACTTCTACCGGGATAGTCACAAGGTTATTTATGAGGCCATGGTCTCACTGTTTGAAAAACGAGAGCCCCATGATCTGATAACAGTTAACAACCTGCTCAGCGATCAGAACAAACTTGATCGCATTGGTGGTACTGCTTACCTGGCCTCGCTGGCCGATGTTATACCTTTTACCGGCACACTTGTTCACCACGCGCATATCATCCGTGAAAAATCAATTCTGCGCAGATTGATTCAAACGAGTTCTGAAGTTGCTGCCCGATGTTATGAAGCTCAGGACGATATTGAAACCCTGGTTGACCAGGCTGAAAGGACAATTTTCGAAATTGCTCAGGCCCGGAAAAAACAGGGCTTCGAAGCAATGTCAAAAATTGTTCCCAGGGCCTTTGACCGAATTACCAAGCTTTCTGATCGAAAAGAACATATTACAGGCATAGCCACCGGATATACTGAACTTGATCGCATGACGGCCGGATTACAACCTTC
>QNYF01000208.1 GCA_003978695.1 Desulfobulbus sp.
CACCATAATCCCCGCACCGTACTCAATAATCCTGCAGGTGAAATAACCATGAACCAGGGCATCACCGGCCCTCATTACTCGGTGGGAGCCGCCTGTGCGGCAGGTAATGCCGCCCTTATCCAGGGCAGTCAGATGCTGCGACTTGGCGAGGTCGATTTTGCCCTTTGCGGCGGGATTTCAGAGTGTACGGGTTCCTTTGGCATATTTGCCAGCTTTCGGGCCCAGGGCGCACTGGCAGAGCATGCAGATCCAACCCGGGCCAGCCGCCCCTTTGACCGTGATCGTAATGGCATTGTGATTTCCGAGGGTGGTTGTGTCTTTACCCTGGAGCGGCTTGACAAGGCCCTTGCGCGGGGAGCTCGAATTTATGGGGAAATTGCCGGTTATGCCATGAACTCCGATGCCCGGGATTTTGTTCTTCCCTATGGACCCCGTCAGGCGGAATGCATGCAGCTGGCCCTTGACCGTGCCGGCATGAGCCCTGCTGATATCAATATTATCAACACTCACGCTACGGGTACTAAACAGGGAGATGTTGAAGAATGCCGGGCTATTAGAGAGATGTTTTCCGATTGCCCGCATACCCGCATAAATAATACCAAATCAATTATCGGTCATGCCATGGGAGCGGCTGGTGTTCTTGAGCTTGCGGCAAATCTCCCCTCGCTCACAGATAATCTGGTTCATCCGACCATCAACCTTGATAATCTGGATCCTGACTGTGATCTTCCCGGTCTGGTAGCCGGAGACCCTGAGCAGCTTGAAGCTGTTGAGACCATTCTTAACAACTCTTTTGGCATGGTTGGTATTAATTCAGTGGTTATTGTCAAGAGATTTGTGGCATAATAAGATATTCTGTGATAGTATTTTTTATTTTTGCAAAATATAATCAGTTATCAGGTGTTATTTATATAGAGGACCAGGCATGACCCGTGATGAAATCAAGGACGTTATCCTTGAAATTATTGAAGATATAGACGAAGACGCAGAATTTGATGAACTCGATGCGGATAAGCCGCTTCGTGACCAGCTTGACTTGGATTCTATGGATTTTCTTGATATTGTGATGGAACTCCGCAAACGCTATCAGTTGCAGATTCCTGAAGAAGAGTATCCGGAGCTTGCAACTTTAAACAGTTGTGTCAACTATCTTGAACCAAAACTCAAAGATGCGTAACCAGACCCGGGTTCCCTTGAAACATCGTCTTCTTCAAGGCCTCCGCTACCTGTTGTCACTATAAAAGTTCAGTGGTGTCGCCACTATGGATATGATGGCGAAGAAACAAATCCCCTGTGGTAACATTTTTTTTGCACCAGCATTTTTCAGCGGCAGTCAGCCGCGTCAAACCCGAATGCAACGGTTTTTCTGTAGCATTGCCCTCAGAACCGGTGTAACCAACCAGCCCGGCTAGATGGCAGATTACCAACTGGTCATTATTGGTGGCGGCCTTTCAGGCCTTGCCGCAGGCATTCGTTCTGCCCGTTTCGGGCAAAAAACACTCATTGTTGAACAGCATCACCGTCCCGGTGGTTTGAACTCGTATTATCATCGTCAGGGCTTTCTGCTTGAAACAGGGCTGCATGCCATGACTAACTTTGCCCCGACAGGCGAGAAGCACGCCCCCTTAAACCGCCTTTTTCGCCAGCTCAAACTCTCCCGCAAGCGCTTTATTACCCATGAGCAATTAGGCTCGGAAATAATTTTTCCCGGCGTGTCTCTGAAATTCTCCAATGATCTTGAGCTGCTCTGCGATGAAATTGGCACGGTTTTCCCCGCAAAAGTTGACAGCTTTTTGAATCTGGTCAAAGAAGTTGAGGCATATGACCCCTTTGCAGAAGTGGAGTGGCGTTCGACCAGAGATTTTTTGTTGGAGCGTCTGGGCGACCCCCTGCTGATCGACATGCTTTTGCTGCCCCTTATGGTGTACGGAAACGCTGAAGAACACGATATGGATCTTGGTCAGTTTGCGATTATGTTCAGAGCGCTTTTTCTGGAAGGATTTTTTCGGCCCGAAGGAACAATACGAGACCTGTTGGCCATGTTGACCCGTCAGTACGAAAAATTTGACGGAGAGCTGCGGCTCAATACGCCTGTTGCTGCCATTATGCAGAAAAACAAACGGGTTCTGGGCATACGACTTGCAGACGGAGAAGAGATCACTGCCGATGCTGTTCTCTCCACAGCAGGTATTCCCGCTACAGCACGGCTCAGCGGCTGGGATATTGACGAGAAAAAATATATCGGTCAGATGAGTTTCATGGAAACAATATCCATGGTTCCCAGGGATAACCTCAGGCAGGAACAGACCAGCCAGACTATTCTTTTTTATAACCTGAAAGCAGAGTTAGCCTATAAGCGTCCCGAAACCGTGATTGATCCCTCATGGGGAGTCATTTGTTTCCCGGAGAATTTTCATGGGTTACAGGAAAAATTGGCAAAAAACGTGCAGGTCAGGGTGACCAATGCAGCAAATTATACCCTTTGGCAGGCAGCTGATGCTGATGAATACAGACGGCTCAAAGAGGAGTGTTGCAGGCAGTCAGCAGAGTCTGTTGCTAAAATTATTGGGAATTACCGTCAGGACGTTGTATATCAGGATAGTTTCACGCCAATGACCATAGAACGTTTTACCGCGAAATCAGAAGGTGCCGTGTATGGCAGCCCCATTAAAATCAAGAGCGGCAGAACCCCATGGTCAAATCTTTTTATTGCCGGAACTGATCAGGGCTATCTGGGAATTGTCGGCTCCATGCTCAGTGGCGTGACCATAGTTAATCAGCATCTGCTGGGATGAGGTAAAATCATTTTTTTTGTAACTCTTCAGGTGGGTGCGAAAAACCAGCAGAACCACCATCCTGAACAGTTACCTGTTTTTATACAAAAGTGAAGAGTTATGGCGTTTACTCCCCTTGAGAAAGTAGAAGAGCATTACGATGTTATTGTCATTGGTTCCGGCCTGGGAGGACTGACCTGTGCAAATCGTCTGGCAAAGGCAGGACATTCAGTACTGCTGCTTGAGCACCATACACAACTCGGTGGTCTGGCCACCTGGTTTAAGCGGGGTGGGCATACCTTTGATGTCTCCCTGCATGGTTTCCCGTTCGGCATGGTCAAGACCTGTAAAAAATACTGGTCAAAGGAAATCCGTGATTCCATAGTCCAGCTGAAAAACATTGTTTTTGATAATCCGCAGTTCTCGCTGACCACCACCTTTTCTAAAGACGATTTTACCCGTATCCTCTACAAAAAGTTCAAGCTTGACCGCATAACAGTGGATGATTTTTTCAACACTGTCCGGGCTATGAATTTCTATGATGACCAGGGCATGACCACCAGGGAATTGTTTGAACAGTTTTTTCCAGGCCGGAGTGATGTCCATCGCCTGCTTATGGAGCCGATTACCTACGCAAACGGGTCTACCCTGGATGAGCCTGCCATCACCTACGGCATAGTGTTTTCCAACTTTATGAACCGTGGCGTGTTTACCTTTGAGGGTGGAACAGACCGTCTTATCGGCCTGATGGCAGATGATCTGCAAAAGAGCGGAGTAACCATCTGTACCGGAGCAAGGGTTGACCGGATTGTTGTAGAAAACGGGAAAACACGAGGGGTGATGGTCGGGCAGAAGATGATTGCCGCCCCGGCTGTAGTGTCCAACTCCGGCATCACAAACACCATTGATAACCTTGCCGGACGTGAGGCCTTCAGCGATGATTTTCTTTCCCGATTTGATAAGGTGGTGGTGAACAACTCCTCATGCCAGGTCTATTTTGGAATCAGAAAAGGGGATTCTTTTGAGGATGTAGGGGATTTGCTCTTTACCTCCACAGCCAGGGAGTTTTCTTCTGAAGAGATGCGTCTGATGGACACGAAAAGCCGGACTTTCTCTGTGTATTACCCCAAAACCCGTCCAGACAAACCGGATTATACGGTGGTGGCATCCATGAATGGTAACTATGCTGATTGGGCCACACTTACTGATAGGGAGTACAGTCTGGCAAAAGAAGCCATGGTAGAGCGCTGTTTTGTTGATCTTGAGCGCTACATACCGGGCATCAGGGACAAGGTGGACACCATTGAGTCTGCTACGCCCAAAACCTTTAACCGTTATACCCTGCACACCGAGGGTACGTCGTTTGGAACCAAATTTGAAGGGCTGGATATTTCCCGAACTCTCTTTAAGGAGGTTGGCGGTTTGTTCCATGTGGGGTCTGTGGGTATCATTATGAGCGGCTGGCTGGGTGCGATTAATTACGGTGTCATTGTCGCCAATGACGTGGATGCGTTTGTGAGAAGCTGACCATGGGAGATTTTACAGGACAAAAGGCGATTGTCACCGGTGCAACCCGTGGAATTGGCCGGGCCGTTACCACAGCCCTTCTTGAAGGCGGAGCCCTGGTCATTGGGGTGTATGGCGGGAATGAGGACGCGGCTGCCGAGTTTACGGCTTCCTGCGGAGAGTCGGCAGAGAGGTTGTCGCTGCATAAACTTGATGTCAGCGATTATGGTGCTGTGGAGGACTTTTACCGGAAGGTGGAGGAATCTCATGATACCATTGATATTTTAGTCAACAATGCCGGTATTCGCCGAGACGGGGTGCTGGCCATGATGAAACCCGAAGACTGGCAGCGGGTGCTTGATGTCAATCTCACCGGCGGTTATACCATGGCCAAATTTGCCGTGCAGCTGATGATGAAGCAGAAATATGGCCGAATTATTTTTATGACCTCACCCATGGGGCATCTCGGTTTCGCCGGTCAGGCCAACTATGCAGCCTCCAAGGCCGGCCAGGTGGGGCTTGTCAAGTCGCTTTCCAAGGAGGTTGCCAAACGAAAAATCACGGTGAACTGTGTGTCTCCTGGATTTATCGGTACTGATTTCCTTGGCGATTTGACCCAGAGCCAGTATAAAGAGTATAAGAAGATGGTGCCGGTTAAACGTTTTGGCACGCCTGAAGAGGTGGCAGACGCTGTTCTCTTTCTGGCCGCAAAAAAGGCGGCATACATTAACGGGGCAGTGCTGGAAGTGACAGGCGGGCTGTAGGAGCAACGATGAAAAAAAGTGAATATATAACAAGCAGAATTCCACACAGAGATCCTTTTCTCTGGCTTGACCGGGTGATGGAAATCACCTGTCAGGAGATAAGTGCTGAGAAAACCCTTTCTCCGGATCTGCCCTTGTTTAACGGACATTACCCTGAGTACCCCCTGATGCCGGGGGTTCTGCTCTGTGAAGCCGTTTTTCAGGCTGGTGCCCTGCTGATTGGTGAGTTAATCAAAGAAGGGGAGAAAACCGTAGGAATCCCGGTGCTGACCCGGATTCTCGGGGCTAAATTTAAGAGGGAAGTCCGGCCGGGTGATACAATCACCATCAAGGCGGCACTCAAGGAAAAACTTGGGGCAGCTTGGTTTCTTAAGGGAACTGTCCGGGTTCACGGTAAAGTTGCGGTACAGGTGGAATTTGCCTGTGCCCTTAAAGCGTAAGCTTGTATTAAGAGCAATGGATTTTCTCAAATTTGACAGGAAGAAGATTATTATCTTTGGTCTGGCCAATAAAAAATCCGTGGCCTGTGCCATTGGCCGGGTGCTGGTAAATGCCGGAGCCGAGGTTATTCACGTCGTCCGCAGTGAAAAAAGAGCAGAAGCTGCCCGTAAACTGTTCCCCCAGAGCCAGGTTTTTTGTTGTGACGTTGAGGAAGAGGAAAACATCATCCGTGTTCGTGATGAAATCGCGGGCAAAGTCGGCGGGCCGATTGCCGGTATTGTCCACTCCATTGCCTTTGCCAATTACTCTGAAGGGCTGAAACCTTTTCATGAGACAGTAAAAAAAGATTTTCTCCAGGCAGTAAATATCTCCTGTTTTTCTCTTATTGCCATTGCCAACCATTTTAAGGAATTGCTGGATTTGGATGGTTCTGTTGTCACTATTTCCATTTCCACAACCCGGATGGCTGCTGAAAATTATGGGTACATGGCCCCTGTCAAGGCAGCACTCGAGTCTTCGCTCTGTTTTTTAGCCAAATCATTTTCCGATTTTTCCAGAGTCCGCTTTAACGCCGTCTGTCCAAGCCTGCTCAAAACCTCAGCATCTGCGGGTATTCCCGGATATATTGATTCCTATCTCTTTGCCGAAAAAGCAATACTTAGAAAAAAAGCATTGAAAACGAGCGAGGCGGCAAATGTAGCGGCGTTCCTTCTTTCAGAACAATCTTCAGGAATCAATGGCCAGTCGCTGGTGGTGGACGCGGGAATGGGCCTTAATTATTTTGACGCTGACATTGTGCAGAAGGCGGTGAACTGATGGCAGGTGAAGAAATGCATGTTGTTTCCAGACTCATCCAGATGATTAAACATGCGATAGCGGTTTTCAGGGCAAAGGAAACTCCGGTTTATGTCAAGGTCATCCTTGGAGGCGGCTTGCTCTACGTACTTTCTCCCTGGGACATAATCCCCGAATGGATACCGGTTGTCGGAGTGCTTGATGATCTGGCTCTGGCGGCGTTTCTTCTTTCCTGGGCAGGCAGATTTCGTGTGCCGGAATGAGTGAGGGGTTGTCTGGCTGTGTTTTGGTCGTTTAGTATATCTTCTGTGAATCTTTACCTATTGTTATATCTTGAAGTTTTCCCGCGTATGTCTGCATAGTTTTGGATATGAATTACCACCTGAAGTGGTGACTTCTGATGATATCGAAGGGCAGCTGGCCCCGGTATATGAGCGTCTCAAGCTGCCCGAGGGGCGCCTTGAACTCATGAGCGGTATCCGTAGTCGCCGTTTCTGGAAAGAGGGCACCAGACCCAGTGAAGGAGCGATACTTGCCGGACGAAAAGCGCTTCTGGCCTCAGGAGTTGACGCTGCAGAAATCGATTTTCTGGTTTTTACCTCTGTGAGTCGAGATATGATGGAGCCGGCCACTGCCGCCTTTGTTCATCGCAGTCTTGGCCTGGGGCCTCATTGTCAGATTTTTGATATTTCTAATGCCTGTCTGGGATTTCTCAACGGCATGATTATGCTTGCCAATATGCTTGAACTCGGACAGGTGCGCTATGGTCTTGTTGTGGCCAGTGAAACTGCGGAAGACCTGGTCAAGTCAACCATTCAGTTTCTGCTTGCCGATAAAGCCCTGACCAGAAAAACCATAAAGACGGCGTTTGCTTCTCTTACAATAGGATCCGGGGCTGTGGCTCTTGTTATGGGCCAGAAGAAACTCAAAAATACAGGTCACAGGCTGAGTGTGGGTATATGCAGGGCAAATACCCGTCATAATCATTTATGCCAGGGCGGGCAAAATGCTGAACAGGGGACGCTGATGTCCACGGATTCAGAACTTTTACTCACCGAGGGGATCGCAACGGCCCAGATGTGCTGGCAGGCATTTCTTGAAGAATCGGGCTGGGATAAAGAAAGCATTTCCTGTTTTTTCTGTCATCAGGTGGGACGTGCCCATGCCCAGCTTCTTTTTTCAACCCTTGGCCTTGATCCGGATCGCAATTTCGAAACATTGCCGGTACTTGGCAATGTCGGTTCAGTGTCAGCTCCTATCACTCTTGCCATGGGGATCGAAAAGGGGAGGCTGGCAGCAGGGCAGCGGGGGGCAATTCTGGGCATCGGCTCTGGAATTAACTCGCTGATGCTTGGTATCGACTGGTAATGACAGGTCTGGCACAATACCCTTTTACAGCCAAAACGTTTCAGTTGGACAGCGGGAATACACTGTCCTATCTGGATGAAGGAAACGGACCGGTGGTGGTGATGGTGCACGGCAATCCTTCCTGGTCGTACCTGTACCGGAATGTGGTGACTTCCCTGCGCTCAGATTACCGATGCATAGTTCCTGATCATCTGGGCTGCGGGTTTTCAGATAAACCGCAACACTATCCCTACAGGCTGGAAAACCATATTGCCAACCTCTCTGAACTGCTTGATCATCTCCATATTACGAAATGCACCCTGATTGTCCATGACTGGGGCGGGGCCATCGGCATGGGTTGGGCAGGTGAGCACCCGGAACGGGTAGCTGGCCTTGTTGTCCTTAATACTGCGGCGTTCAGGTCCAGTCGCATTCCTTTTCGTATCGCGGTCTGCCGCTGGCCTCTTCTGGGGAAGGTGCTTGTCCGTGGACTCAACGGTTTTGCCTGGCCGGCAACATTTATGGCAGTCCATAAAAAGATGAGTGAGGAAGTGGTAAAGGGGTTCCTACAGCCTTATGATTCATGGAAAAATCGGGTCGCCGTACACCGGTTTGTACTGGATATTCCCTTGCATCCCACGCATCCTTCTTTGCAGACTTTGACCGGGGTTGAACAATCCCTGAAAAAACTTACCGAAAAGCCCATGCTCATTTGCTGGGGCGGCCAGGATTTTTGTTTCAATTATCATTTCTATACACAATGGCAGAAAAGATTCCCAGCCGCTGTAAGCAGGTATTATCCTCATGCCGGTCATTATGTTCTTGAAGATGCTCATGATGAGATCATGAGTGAGTTATTGCCGTTTCTGGAATCCTGTGATGGCTGACTGTAATATTGCCGCCGCCCTGCATGAGGTTGCTGCCGTCCGGGCAGACGAGATTGCTCTTGTAACCGGAAAAAAAGGAAGATACCGGAAGTGGAACTTTGCACAGGTCTTGGCAAACAGCAACCGTTACGCCAACGGTCTGCTTAAGAGCGGTGTTAAGCGGGGCGACCGGGTGATGCTCATGGTTCGTCCTTCCATGGAATTTATCTGCCTGACCTTTGCGCTGTTCCAGATGGGCGCAGTGGTTATTTTGATCGACCCGGGAATGGGGTATAAGAATCTGTTGCGTTGTATAGGCTCTGTGCAGCCTTCTGTCTTGCTGGCTATTCCTCAGGTTCAACTCTTTGCCAGATTTTTTGCCAAGCCCTTTATCACTGTCCGGCAGAGAATTTGTGTGGGACCGTCGCTGGGGTTGTTTGGTAAAACCCTGCACTCGCTCTGCCGAAAGGCAGAAGCTGATTTTTCTCCCGTCCGGACACAGCAGAACGAGCTGGCTGCAATTATTTTCACAACAGGTTCAACCGGACCACCGAAAGGCGTACAGTACAACCATGGCATATTTTTCAGCCAGCTTGAATTGATCCGGGATTATTACGGTATCGGCGCAGGCGATGTCGACCAGCCGGGGTTTCCCCTGTTCGGTCTCTTTGCGACAGCCCTTGGGGCCACAGCCGTTATCCCTGATATGAATCCGACCCGGCCTGCCCGGGTGGATCCGGAAAAGTTTGTTCGTTCTTTGATTGACTGGCAGGTTACCTATTCTTTTGGCTCGCCTGCGATCTGGAATGTGGTGAGCAGATATTGTATAGATCGTGGTATTTCTTTGCCAGTAAAGAAAATTCTTATGGCAGGGGCTCCGGTTTCCGGTGAACTCATTAAACGGGTGCAACAGATAATACCGCCAGAGGGCGAGATCTTTACCCCCTATGGGGCAACAGAATCCCTGCCTCTTGCCTCGATTACCGGCAAAGAAATCTTGCGGGAAACCTGGCCTCAGACACGGCAGGGGAGGGGGGCCTGTGTGGGACGTCCTCTGCCGGGGATGCGTGTTGACATTATTGCCCCGGTTGATGGAGTTATCAGGAGTTGGGAAGAGGCTGTTAAACTTCCGGCCTGTGAAATTGGTGAGATTGTTGCCAAAGGGCCGGTTGTTACAAGTGCCTACGATCATAATGAACCTGAAACCCGTCATGCAAAAATACCGGATCAGGATTCGATCCGGCACCGGATGGGTGACATGGGATTTATTGACCGGCAGGGGCGTCTCTGGTTTTGCGGCCGCAAGGCACACCGGGTTCTCACGGCAAATGGTGTGATGTATTCTGTTTGTTGCGAGGCGATTTTTAATGAACATCCACTGGTCCGCAGATCGGCCCTGGTTGGTATAGGTAGTCCGGGGGATGAGTTACCGGTCATAATTGTTGAATTATCTGAAAATGTAGAAAACGAGGCCGCTTTTTTTGCTGAGTTAAAGGCCTTGGGGCTGGAGAATCCCCTGACAGAAAGCTTAACTACTTTTTTGATTCACACGGCTTTTCCCGTTGATATACGACATAACGCAAAAATTTTTCGTGAAAAGCTTGCGCTATGGGCTGCAAAGAAACTGCATTTGAGAGCATGTGAGAAGGGGCTGTGAAAATAAGAGTTTTTGTGGAGTCTCCATGAAAAGAGTACTTGTTACGGGTGGCGGTGGATTTATAGGCCTTGCACTCACGCGTGCCTTGTTGGCTAAGGGGATTGAAGTTGTCGTCCTGGGCCGGCATCATTACCCGGCAGTACGGCGTGCCGGTGCAACAGGCATTATAGGAGACATACGAGATCTGCAGACAGTTAAAAAGGCAGTGTCAGGTTGTGATACAGTGTTCCATGTGGCGGCCAGAGCTGGAATATGGGGTCCGTTTAACGATTACTATTCGATAAATGTTCTGGGAACATTAAATGTCCTGGCAGCCTGCAAAGCAGGATCTGTTCCAAATCTGGTGTACACATCGACACCCTCAGTGGTGTTTGACGGAAAGAGCCTTAAAGGGGTTGACGAATCAGTCCCATACGCCCGCACGCCGCTCTGTCATTACGTGACAACGAAGATTCTGGCAGAAAAGGCAGTTCTGAGGGCAAGTGACGACAGTTTTCAGACAGCAGCTCTACGGCCTCATCTCGTCTGGGGGCCGGGGGATACCAATCTTATCCCCCGACTCATGACCAGGGGGCGCTCGGGTGATCTCAGGATTGTTGGCAACGGAGAGAATCTGGTTGATATTGCCTATATAGATAATGTCGTTCACGCTCATCTTTTGGCCGAAGAAAATCTTGAAACCAGTGGCACTGCAGCGGGGAAAGCTTTTTTTATAGGTCAGATCGCGCCGGTGAATCTGTGGAAATGGATAAATGATGTTTTTACCCGTCTTGGTGTGCCGCCTGTGCAGAAAACAGTAAGCTTGAGAAAAGCAAGGTTTGCGGGCAGGATGATGGAAATGTTTCATAGTCTGACCTGTAATAGTAAAGAGCCGAAGATGACCCGTTTTCTTGCTGAACAGCTTGCGCTCTCTCATTATTTCAGCATAAAACGTGCGGAGGAGATTCTGCACTACTCTGAACAGGTTTCGACGACAAAAGGACTGGACAGAATGGTTGCCTGGCTGAAGCAGAGTAATTTTTAGGCGGAAATGTTGACCTGGTTCCCGGTATGGCAGTGAGCCGTATACTCTATTGTGGTTTCAGTTGAGGTGAAAAATGCTTTTGAATCCATATGATGCAGGAGACGACATAGTGATTTTGGCCCCTGTCGCACCGGAAATGAACCGGGTGTTAAGGCATGTTGCACTGTTTTATAAGTATTTTTGATCTCTTTGCGTGTGGAGTTTACAAAGGCGTGAAGCTGGGCAATAAGTGTATTTACGGGGATTCTTCAATAATTATTTAAAAGAAAAAAGATTTGACAGGAGACTGTTTTTTCAGTAGGTATCTTCACGTGAGCTGAACCACCATTCACTTTGCAGGGGAACTTTTTACTATTTTTTAAGTCATTGGGAGCGGTTGCATGATTACAATTGACATCACAATGGTACTTCATATTATCAATATGCTTGTACTGATGGTAGTCTTGAACATTCTTCTCTACAAACCTATTCTAGGTATTCTTGAGAAAAGGCAGGGGAAGATGGTCGCCTTGAGCAACGAGGTCGGACAGTTTGAGCAGAATGCTCGTCAGCGCCAGGCCGAGGTGGACAAGAAAATGCGGGAAGCAAGTGCAAAAGCTAAAAAGGCACTTGACGGAGCCCGGAACGAAGCTCAGGCTGCGGGGGCAGAGAAACTTGCTGCCATACGTCAGGAATCTGATACGGCTAAAGAGAAACAGCTGGCTGATGTTAAAACACAGTTGGAGGATGCCCGTAAAGAGCTGCTGGCTAATGCTGCTGAGTTTTCCCAGGAAATGGCTGGAAAGATACTTGGAAGGAGTCTGAAAGCATGAGAGTTCAAATTGTAAAAAGAACATTGCCTGTTTTGCTGGCGCTGGCACTTGGTTGTGCGCCGGCTGTCTTTGCCTCGGGGCATGAAGCGGCACCCGCAGGGCACGCCGCGATTAAAACAGTAATTCACAAGGCTGAGGCTGTAGCTGCTGAGCAGCATGAAACAGTAACAACGGAGATGCACGAAGCTCATGCCGGTACGGCTGAGCACACTGTTGCTGCCGGCCAGGAGGGGCATGGCACAGCCGTTGAAGGTGAAGGTCACGGTGGTGCTCATCATACTCCTATGATTACGGCAGCCAGGTTGAAGGATCTGTTCTGGCGGACCATGAACTTCATGGCGCTGGTTATTATCCTCGTGAAGTTTCTTGCCAAACCTATCGCAGGTGGTCTTGCCGGGCGTCGTAAAACTATTCAGGAGGAAATCGAAGCTCTTGAAGTGAAGCGTGAAGAGGCGGAGCGTTCTTATAAAGAGTTTGAAGTTCGCCTTGGCGGGATGGAAAAAGAGATGGATACGGTTGTCGAGAAAGCTGTTGCTATGGCTGAAGACGAAAAAGTACGTATCTTAAAAGAAGCTGAAGAATCTGCTGAAGATATCAAGCGACAGGCTGAAGCTGCAGTTCAGGCGGCGGTGGTGGAGGCCAAGCGCTCGTTGCAGGTTGAGGTGGCTGATAAGGCCGCCGCCATGGCTGAGGAGTTGATCGTGAAAAACCTGACAGCTAAGGATCAGGTTGCGATCACTGAACAGTATCTTGAGAAAGTGGGTGCGGTACAGTGAAACAGATAATTTTAGCTAAACGATATGCTAAAGCGATTTTTTCGCTTGGTAAAGAGCAGAAGAAGGTTGAGGCGTATGCTAAAGCACTCAATGCAATTGCTGGCCTTTTTAAAGACGAGAAGCTTGGTCTTGAGGATGCGTTAGTTAATCCTATGTATCCCCTTGAAGCTCGTCATAAAGTCATGGCAAAAGTTGCCAAGTCGGCTAAGGCGGATAAGACAATGACTACTTTTCTCGACCTGCTGGTTGAGAAAAAACGAGTGGATGTTCTGCCGGAGATAGCAGCTGCTGTTCAGGAAATGCTGGATAGTGAAGAGAATATCAGCCACGGCTCGGTAACCTCTGCAATTAAGCTTGATAAAGCGCTGCTTGGGAAAATTCAGGCAACGCTTGAAAAAATAACAGGAAATAAGGTAATTCTTGAAACACAGGTTGATCCTTCCATTATCGGCGGAATAGTAGCCAAGGTCGGAGATCTGGTGTTGGACGGAAGTATACGAACGCAACTTAATGGATTAAAAGAATCTATCAAGGGGAGAGAATAGTCAAATGCAGATCAAAGCCTCAGAAATCAGTCAGATCATTAAGGATCAAATCGCCGGTTACGAAAGTGACGTCGATCTGAAAGAAACCGGAACCATTCTGTCAGTTGGTGATGGTATCGCCCGTGTTCATGGTGTTGAAAATTGTCAGGCCATGGAGCTTCTCGAATTCCCCGGTGGAATTATGGGACTCGCGCTTAACCTTGAAGAAGATAACGTCGGTGTTGCTGTTATGGGCAACGTTCGTTATCTGAAAGAGGGCGATATTGTTAAGCGTACCGGTAAAATTGCCGAGGTTCCTGTCGGACCT
>QNYF01000080.1 GCA_003978695.1 Desulfobulbus sp.
CCTCTTCTGCCCGTCAGGATCCTGTAATGAAACAAGTCCGATATGCGCAATATGGCTCTAAGGATAAATGCAAAACCATATACCTGGTTGCGCCCAGGCACCCGGATAACTTTTGGTCAATGCAGGGGACGGCCGATGTGCTGGGAGCACAAACCCTGATGCCCAATGGTGCCCTTGCAACCCTCATGGCACTCACCCCGGAGGGCGTCAATGTCCGCTATGCCCTTGCCGATGAAAATACGGGCAGCATCAATTATGATTTTGCCTGCGATCTGGTAGTGGTGACCGGCGGCACACTCCATGCAGAAAGAATCCGGCAGATATGTAAAAAATTTAAGCAACAGACCACACCCGTCGCCCTTGGCGGCACCTATGCCTCAATCGAACACGACCGATGCAAAGGGGTAGCTGATTATCTCTTTATCGGTGAGGCCGAATACACCTGGCCTGAATTTCTGCGAGAGTGGTCAGCAGGTAATCCCAGGCCGGTCTACCAGCAACATGGCTATATTGACCTGCACGACAGTCCCCCGCCCGACTGGTCGCTCATCCGGGTGGAGGATTATGTCAACATTCCCATCCAGACCAGCCGGGGCTGCCCCAACCAGTGTGATTTCTGCGACGTGATTCAGTATGTGGGCAGGCGATACCGGACTAAATCCATTGATCAGGTATTGCATGAATTACAAAATGCCCACGACAAAGGGGCGCGAACCGTATTTTTTTCTGATGATAATTTCCTGGGCAACAAGCGCTATACCATGCAACTGCTCAAGGCAGTAATTGACTGGAATGTTCAGCAATCCCGGCCGCTCTCCTTTTCAACCCAGATCACCGTTCAGGTGGCTGATGATAATGAATTGCTGAAGATGTTTGCCGATGCCCGTTTTTCAGTACTCTTTCTCGGTGTTGAAACCGTGCGCCGGGCAAGTCTTGCCGAAGTGCATAAGAGTCAGAACGTGGACAAAGACCTGTTTGAACGTATCCGCAATATTTCCCGTTTTGGTATTGTCCCCTTTATCGGCCTGATTGTCGGCTTTGATAATGATGACGAAACAGTTTTTGCCGACCTTGAAGATTTTCTTATTGCAACCGACAGCCCCATTGCCGGGATAAGCCTGCTCAACGCGCCCCGTCACACTATCCTTTACAAAAGGTTACAAGACGAGGGGCGGCTTACCGAACAGAACTTCAGTGGTGAATGGCAGCTGCACACAAATATTGTTCCCGCGCAGATGAGCAGACAAACCCTGGTCACGCTCTACCGGCAACTGTTCAGGAAAATCTACCTGCCCGATCATTTTGAGGATCGTTTTTTTAACTGGCTGAGCAATGTCGAATACTTCTCTGAGATATATGTGAACAAAAAGGCCGACCCCAGACAACTGCTTTTTGGTGTCCGGATATTCAAATATTTTATTTTTCAGGCCACCCCTGAAATGCGAACGTTTTTCTTTACAATGCTCAAAAGAACCTGGCAGCTCAACCCGAAGTTGATGAAACGTTTTTTTACGGTTATCACCCAGTACAACCATTTTTACACATTTGTTCAGCTGAAGATGGTATGATTGTTTAACTATTCAGTTACAGACCACACGTTATGCCAAAGTCGTGGTGCTACCTGAATAGTTACATGATTGTTTTCTTTTTCACGATGACCCAAGCACTGCAATGACCATGAATTCCCGACTCATCCGCACTATGTTTCCCTTCCTGTTCTGGTTCAAGGGATATACGGCCAGTTCTTTAAAAGATGACCTGCTGGCAGGTATTACCGTAGCCCTGGTATTGATTCCCCAGTCCATGGCCTATGCCCAGCTTGCCGGGCTGCCTGCCTACTACGGGTTGTACGCCTCGTTTCTGCCCCCCATGGTCGCGGCATTGTTCGGTTCAAGCAGGAGGCTTGCAACCGGGCCGGTGGCGGTTGTTTCCATGATGACCGCAGCCACGCTTGAGCCTCTGGCTGTTTCCGGGGGAGAGGCCTATATTGCCTATGCCATTCTGCTCGCCTTTTGCGTAGGCGTGTTTCAGTTTTTGCTGGGCGTTCTCCGGCTCGGAGTTATTGTTAACCTACTTTCCCATCCTGTTGTTACCGGTTTTATCAATGCCGCAGCTCTTATTATCGCCTCAAGTCAGCTGCCCAAGTTTTTTGGCGTTCACATTGACAAGGCTGAGCATTATTATGAAACCATACGCCGGGTCGGTGAGGCTGCCTGCCATTTTACCCACTGGCCAACCTTTTTTATGGGTGTGCTGGCCCTTGTGATCATGGCCGGATGTAAACGTAAGCACCCGGGCCTGCCCTGCGTGCTCTTTGCCGTAGTCATCACCACCCTGCTCTCCTGGGTGACAGGCTTTGAACAGAACAGGTATGTCAGGGCAACGGATATTAATATTCCAGGACTCACAGAAGATATAAAGAAATTAAATTCCAACCTTGACCATATCCTGCAGACGATTTCCGTGAGAACGGCCATTTCCCGGGTACACGAGCAATCACTGGAGAAAAATCATGGATCACACGATGTCTGTGGCAGCTGTCACTCCTCCCGTAAAATTGGTCTTGACCAACTGAAAAACGATGATCGGGTAGTTATTGAAGAAAAAATTCCGCTCGATCAGGTGCTTGATCTCCACCTCATGGCCGGCGTGCTTGACCAGTATCTTGCAGAAGAAAAGGAACAGGCTGTTATTCTGCGAAAAAAACTCAGGTCTCTGCAACTGGCTGCAGTGAAAAATGGCGATGGCTCTGTCTCTTACGCGCCTGTTGAGACAGTGTCGGAAAACAAACGGGCAGACAGCAAAACATGGCGCATACGAATAGATCGTGACGAAATACGGCCGGAGAAAATTATGCTCATGGGTGGCGGCGAGGTGGTGGGCAATGTTCCGCCCGGGCTGCCGTCGATTTCCATGCCCCATTTTGATTTTTCCATCATGGGCAAACTGATATTGCCAGCCATCATCATCTCTATTCTGGGTTTTATGGAGGCCATTTCGATTGCCAAGGATATGGCTGCCCGCAGCGGTTACCGGCTTGATCCGAACCAGGAGCTGATCGGCCAGGGCCTTGCCAACATGGCCGGATCATTCAGCGGAAGCTATCCGGTTTCCGGCTCGTTTTCACGCTCGGCAGTCAACTTTCAGGCTGGGGCTGTCAGCGGACTGTCCTCCGTGTTTACAAGTATTGCCGTTATCATCACCCTGCTCTTCTGCACGCCCCTGCTCTATCATCTGCCCCAATCCGTGCTCGCGGCAATTATCATGATGGCCGTGGTCGGGCTGCTTAACATTAAAGACGTGCGCCATGCCTTTACGGTCAGGCGTGCAGACGGTATTATCTGCCTGATCACCTTTTTTTCCACCCTCTTTTTTGCTCCTCATCTGGACAAGGGTATTATGATCGGCGTACTCCTCTCAGCCGGAGTCTTTTTTTATAAACGAATGCGACCGACCATTGCCGAGCTTTCCCTGTGGGAAGACAACCATTTTCGAAACACCCGGCTTTTCAACCTTGCCCAGTGCAAATACATTGCCGTGATCCGCTTTGACGGCCCTCTTTTTTACGGTAACATCAGCTTTCTTGAAGATGAAATCCTTAAAATTGTCCGCAACCTGCCAGAGCTAAAAATTATCCATTTCAAATGCAACGGCATTAATACCATGGACACCTCAGGCGAACACGCCCTGGCTCAGATCGTTGACCGGCTGCACGCGGCGGGCTACAAGGTCTTTTTCAGCGGACTCAAGGTACAGCTTGTCGAGATCATCGAACGCTCTGGTCTGCTTGATAAAATCGGACGGGACAATCTCTTCCCTACCCTGGCCATCGCCCTTGATACCATCTGGGATATTGGCCATAGTGAATCAGATGAAGAGAATTGCCCGCTCAAAAAAGTTGTCAAGGTCACATAAAATGCATGAACTCTCCCTTGCCCAAGGGCTTCTCAACCAACTTGAAGAACTTGCACGGGAGCACAAGGCAACAACAATTCTTGTGGTGCGGGTCGACATTGGTGACCAGTCAGGCATTGTGACAGACTCCTTCTGCTTTGGTTTTAACGCCCTTAAAAAAGAACAACAACTAACCGAAAATGCCCTTCTCTCCATCACCCCCACCAAAGGCTCAGAGCTGATCCTTGCCCAGGTTGAAATGGAATAACCTGCAAAACCATAAAATCGGTATTCATTATGTGCGACACATGCGGCTGCCAGATAACTGATCATACAGACAAAAAGATAATTGATGTCCACCAGAGCCTGCTTGCGGCCAATGATGAACAGGCGGAAAAAAACAGGCAACATATTGAGGCCATGGGAGCGATTGCCATTAACATGATATCAAGCCCCGGCTCAGGAAAGACAACTCTTCTTGAGCACACCCTTGACCGGTTGGGCAACACGTATACAATCGGGGTAATTGAGGGCGATATTGAAACCGAACGCGATGCCGACCGCATCCGCAAAAAAGGTGTGCCGGTGGTACAGTTGACCACCGGCGGTGCCTGTCATCTGGATGCGCCCCTTGTGCACAAGGGCTTACACGATCTTGAACACTTAAGCGAAAACGGCTGTTTTGATCTGATTTTCATTGAGAATGTTGGCAACCTGGTCTGTCCGGCCACCTTTGCCCTGGGCGAACATGAGCGGATGATCCTGGTGTCAGTGCCGGAAGGCTCGGACAAACCGGCAAAATACCCGACCACCTTTCACGGGGCCGACGTCTTTATGATCACCAAGACCGACCTGCTGCACCATTTTGATTTCTCTGTTGAAGAGGCAGAAAAAGAAGCCCTGCGTCTCAATCCGGGTCTGCGCATTCTCAAAACCGGAGCACCAACAGGACTGGGCATGGATGAGTGGATACGCTATATTGAGGAGCTGATCAACCGTAAAGGGAGAAACTGAGATTGGAAGGCTACACAGTTGAAGACCTGATGGTGCCGCTGGCCGAATACGCCACCGTCTCTTCAGGATGCACCCTGCAGGAGGCAGTACTTGCCCTGGAAAAAGCACAGGAAGAATTTGATCATTCAAAATACAGGCACCGCTCTGTTTTGGTACTGGACATAAATGATCACGTCATTGGCAGGCTCAATCATCTTGATGCACTTCGCGCACTTATCCCCCAACAACAGAATATTTCGGGCATGGGCGATCCCGCAAGATTTGGTTTCAGCAACCATTTTATCAGAAAACTGCATCAACAACGGTTGCAGCAGGCCATATCTCTTGAGCAGTTATGCAAAAATGCTCGCGAATTCAAGGTTGAAGAGTATATGCGTGCGCCAAACAACGATGAATTTATCCTTCACACCTCCGGCATTACCACGGCCATCCACCAGCTGGTGCAGGAAAATCTGCGCTCCCTGCTGGTCAGAAAAGAAAAAAAGATTATCGGTATCCTGCGGCTGACCGATATATTTTCTGCATTTTATCACACCATGGCCCGCCCGGAGAAGCCATGAACGGACTTGAAAAACTGCTCACACGCATCGTTCAACGGGTTAATATCAATCTCCGCGAATTTGATTTTGATGTTGCTCTGTATATCAAGGGCCTGGTCTCATTTGCGCAGCTGGAAACAGTGCACGGCTTTTACGTGGTTTCACCGCTGCATACCCTGGATTTCCGCTTCAGTCATTCAAACCTTGCGGGCAGTTATTTTATGGGCAAGTGCAGAACCACTAATGCTATCCTTTATAAAAGCGATATCAGAGGTGATGAACTCAAGAAAAAAGGGTCGGTTTTCAAGGTGGAAGGTTTTGCCATCCCCCTGACCAAGAATGAGGGCATTCGTATAGAGGACAGCTTTCTTGTCAAAACGCTGGTGCATAATTTTTCCCATGACCCGGAAAGCCCGGAGCGCTTTACAATAAGCAACACCGTGTCCACCCATTTTACCAACATTCACGGCTCACCAACAGACGGCAGCTTTCTCGGCCCCTTTGTCACCGTCGACCTGACCACGGTCAACGACTGTGTCATCGGGCCATATTCTTATATCCAGGCCGGTGAAATCAACCATTTTCATATCAACACCGGAACGATCTGGGTGCGCAGTGCGGGGCATTTTAATTTCCTCTACCGCTTCCCGAAAAGCGGACTGCGCCCCTACATCAGCTTTGAACCGGGAAAACAGCCCCAGGGCATTTTTATTGATTTTATCAATACTCATAACAGGGAATTTGAAAAAATTTTTGCTACAGTCAACAGGCAAACGCCTGTCACCGTGCCCGATACCGCCTCTCTTGACCGCTTTGCGGTGGTGCTGCCCCAGACCACAATTGCCGAAAACGTGCTTGTGGCCCAGCGCTCTTTTCTGCAGAACTCACATCTGGGCAAGGGGTCAAATGCCCAGGAAAACTGTTTTATCATCAACTCTACCCTTGCAGGATACAATGTCACCGCACACGGAGCCAAGCTCATTGGCGTAGACCTTGACACAAAAGTCTTTGTCGGCTTTAACAGCTTTCTCAGGGGCCGAAACTGCCGCCTCAAAATCGGTGAAAACAGCATCATCATGCCCCACACAATTATAGACAGTTCAACCCCGTTAAACATTCCGGCAGACAGCCTGGTCTGGGGGCTGATCACCGGCAAAGAAGATCTGCTGACAAACAGCATCCCCCTGAAGAAACTCCAAAAAATACACTCAGGATTCTCCCGTGGAAATCTGATTTTTGAAGGCTCAGGCAACAGCTTTGTGGCCGCATTTCAAGACCGCATCCTTCACATCCTTGACGCAAACGGCGCCTTCTACAACGGCAAAAAAGGCAAAGGCCACGCCCAGAAAAACCAGCACATCTCCTTTAACATCATCCAGCCCTATTCAGAGGGCAAAAAGAAAGGTTTATATCCCACCATAGTTATCAAACCGTAGGCCAGGTAAAGATCCCGTAATATACGACTCGAAACCGTCCTGGTACTCACCACCTCATCCCATACATAATATCCCGACAACCCGTTGAGTAAACCCCCAGGTCTTTTGTAACTGTTCAGCACCCCAACCGGGTGCCCCGGCATATATTTTAAAAGTAACAAAAAATCAGTACGTTGATATTTTGTTACTTAGAAGGAGCACCTCACTGAGTCTACGCCTGTCTCTTCGTCGATTTAAGCCTGCGCAAGTAGCACAAGTACGCTTCACAGTTATAGATGAACAGGTAAGCCTAGACTCCGAATCTAAGACACTCCTGAACAATTACAAGACGGTGGTTCTGCAAGCTTTTCGCACCCGCCTGAAGAATTACGGCATTTTTCCCAATGAATGCCACATATTTTTTCTATCCTTTTTGTTGCGCCACAACGACATCACGTCAAACGGTTTTCTATTGGTTTAATTTGTTTGCAAACGAAAACAAACAGACATATAATATAATAAAAATCAGCAGCAGGAGAGCTATGAAAAAAATACAGATCGGTGCCAGGATCAGCCCAGAAGATGCTGACTTCCTCAATCTTCTCGAAATAAATGGCGCCAAGACCCCGAGTGACAAACTTCGTGCAATCATTGAAGAGGCAAGATTACGTAGAGAGTACTCCCATGAGTTTACCGGTTCCTACCGGATGATTCAGGAACAGCTTGCACCCATCATTGAAAGAATTAAACAAACAGAATTTGAGCAAAACATCCACTCTGCACCCCTTGCGCGAATTCTTGACTGGCTCCCGGAATTCTATGCATATTGCCTCTGCTCTTTACCTGAAACGATTGAATCTGAACAGAATCTACAGATGTACGAAAAAGGGGCTGTTGATCGAGTGGCACGACTTTTTGAGTCACTCCTCCACCTTGAGTTATCTGTTCAGGGAACTACATATAATTCGGGCGTACTCAAAGAACACATTGCATCGTTGTCTGAAACGATGAAAATCATTGAACATACTTCCCATATTACAGAGAGGAAAAAATGAAAGATAAATTAACCGGAAGAGTGGCCAGAATCATTAGTGGAGGTTTTAACGCACTTCTTGATGCCGTTGAAAATGCTGCTCCGGAAGCAACCATGGAACAAGCTCTTCGCGAAGTGGATGAGGCCATCAATGAAGTCCGTGCTGAACTGGGCAAAGTAATGGCGAACAAGCACCTTGCCAATTCCCGTCTGATGCAGGTTAATGCCAAATGTGAAGATCTTACAGAAAAGATTGAACTTGCTGTTGGAGAAAATCGGGATGATCTTGCTGAAGTTGCAATAGCACAGCAGCTTGACATTGAGGCCCAAATACCAATCCTTGAAACACAAATCGCAGATCTAAGCAATTCTGAAAAAGAGTTGGAAGGCTATATAGCTGCTCTAAAAGGAAAAAAAGGTGAGATGAAAGAAGACCTTCGCCTGTTTAAAGCGAGTAGAAAGCCCCAGGACTCTTTGCAGGTAAACCAGGATGCGGGAGACAATGACCGGGTCAGCCAAAAGGTCGACCAGGCTGAATCTGCATTTAACCGTATTTTAGAAAAATCAACAGGTTATGCACCCGGCACCGGATCTTCAAATCGAAAAACTGCAGCAGCAATGAATGAGCTGGAAGACCTTGCCCGAAACAATAGAATCCAGGAACGTCTGGCAGCTATTAAGGGGAAACGGGGCCAGCTGAATGATTGATTTTTTTCTGTTACCTGCCAACACGCCCTTTGTTGTTTCTCTGGGAGTGATGTTTGTATTCACTGTCCTGGAAATTTTATCCTCAAGCCTTGGCGTTGGTCTTTCTGAAATGATTGACTCACTCTTGCCCGAGTTTGATGCCGACATTGACATTGACATTGATGCAGATGGAGATCTTTCAGGAGTCGACAACTCGACAGGCCTACTTGCTGACCTCCTGTCCTGGTTCAGAATAGGTGAAGTGCCTGTCATCATGCTCTTCATTATCTTTTTAACCAGCTTTGGACTCTGCGGCCTGATAATCCAATATCTTTTCACGTCTGTGGCAGGTTTTGTGCTTCCAGCGACCATCGCATCCGTGCCAGCTATTTTATGTACAATTCCTGCAGTACGGATTTTAGGTGGCCTTTTAGGAAAATACATGCCCAAGGATGAGACCTACGTCGTTTCAGAAGAGAGTTTCATCGGCATGAGGGTAACAATTACCCTTGGACAGGCAACAGCTGAAAAAACTGCCCAGGCCAAGTTAAAGGACAAGTATGGTCAGGCCCATTATCTGCTGGTTCAACCGGATATCCAGAAGGACAGCTTTGTAACAGGGGATAAGGGGATTGTCGTCAGTAAACGCGGAAGCATCTATACAATAATCCATGCTGATAATGTGGCAATGTCAGATTAAGTTCCCGGAGTGGTTTAATGGCCACCCCAGAGAGAATTTCATTAATAAGTATTAAGAGGTTTTTACCATGAATAACTTGACGTTTATCGCCATCAACATCGGAACTATCTTCTTTGGCCTGCTGGCAATCGGTTTTATTCTGGCTCGACTCTACAAACGATCTTCAAAAGAAGTTTCATTTGTACGTACAGGTTTTCGAGGGCAGCAGGTCATAATGGATGGCGGAGCTATTGTTCTTCCTGTGCTGCATGAAATCATACCTGTCAATATGAACACTCTGCGCCTTGAAGTGAAAAGAGAAAATGAACAGGCGCTGATTACAAAAGACAGAATGCGAGTTGATGTGGCAGCTGAATTCTATGTCCGGGTAAAACCTACCAAAGAATCCATTGCAAATGCAGCACAAACCCTTGGCCAGAAAACAATGGTACCTTCAGAGCTTAAAGATCTCATCGAGGGTAAATTTGTCGATTCTCTGCGGGCAGTTGCTGCAGAAATGGCCATGGAAGAATTGCATGAGCAACGAGTAGAGTTTGTAACCAAAGTGCAAGCCGCAGTGTCTGAGGACTTACTGAAAAATGGTCTTGAGCTTGAAGCTGTCTCGCTGACCGGCATGGATCAGACCAGCAAAGACTACTTTAATCCTAACAATGCCTTTGATGCAGAAGGGCTGACAAAGCTTACTAATGAGATTGAAGAACGTCGTAAAATACGAAATGACATAGAAATGGATACCCAGGTAGCCATCGAGCAGAAGAACCTGGAAGCCAAACGCAAACAATTGGAGATCTCCAGAGAAAAAGAATATGCTGAACTTTCCCAGGAAAGAGAGCTGGAGATCAGGCGGGCCAACCAGTCAACCGAGATAGCCCTTGAAAAAGCCCTCAAACAACAGGAGGCTGAGCAGGCAAAAATTGAGGCAGAAAAACAGGTCCAGATTTCAAAGATCGCTGCCGCTCAAACGGTCGAAACAGATAACATAATGAAAGAACAGAATATTAAAGAAAAGGAAATCAATAAAGACAAAACGGTGGAAACGGCAAATATTGAACAGCAAAAAACAATTGCACTGGCCAACCAGGTCAAGGCCATTGCCATAGCCGAAAAATCAAAAGAAAAATCTCTTGCAGAAGCTGACGCAGACAAGGCTCGAGCTAATGCAGTACGTGAGGCGGAAAAAGTCATTACTGTTCAGGCTACTGAACAGGCGGAAAGAGACAAGGCTGTCGAGCTGGTCGAAGCCCGTCAAAAAGCTGAAAAAGAGGCTATAGCCATTAAAGTGGCTGCAGAAGCAGAAAAGGCTGCAGCAGAGGATACTGCTGAATCAATAAAAACTCTTGCCACTGCCGATGCGGATAAAGAGCAGATAGCGGCCAAAGGTGTTGCAGAAGCTGAAAAAATGAAAGCTGAGGCCGCAGCTGTCCGCTATAGGGTTGACGCGGAAGGCAAGCGAGCCATTAATGAAGCGCAAAATATTCTATCTGCAGAACAAATTGCCATGCAGATCCGCCTTGAACTCCTTAAAAAACTGCCTGAAATCATAGAAAAAAGCGTTAAACCAATGGAACAGATTGACGGTATAAAAATCATTCAAGTCGATGGACTCAATGGAGCAAAGAGTACCACTGCAGGGAAAGGAAACGAAACTGACAGCAGCCTGAGCGACCAGCTGGTCAACAGTGCTCTCCGTTACCGCAGCCAAGCACCTTTAGTTGACTCACTGCTGGCAGACATTGGCCTTAAAGGTGGAGACATTAATGGACTGACACAGGTGCTTAAACAGGCCTCCAGCGAGCCAGAAGAATAAATGCTTTTTCTCTCTCTTCCTGAAAAAGGACAGAGCGGTATAAAGAATACTCTCTTGATCCAGCAATGATACATGTTCAACATCTTCTACTGAACACGGTCCCTGAAATCGGCGATGTATGATTGTATGGGATAATCCTCTCTGTCCCAGTCACTGGCCCACATTACCCGGAGGCCGTCGGGTGAAGGTACGCCGTGGGATTCGGAAAGATAGTTGAATTTTTTTGCGTGGAGATGGGCGATACGTTCGATTCGGGTGCCATCAAGTTTAACTGCCACCAGTTCGTTGATATACGGGGGATACGAAGTGCTTCTGTTCTGGTAGGTAACATACACCCAGCCCGGCCTGCCCAATGCTCTGCCTGAAGTGTGCGAAGCATACTTGAAATCTGCTATAACTGATATTTTCCCGGTTGCAAGCACCCGTTTTATTATAGTGCCGCTGCGCACACCATACGCTTTTGTTTTGGCGACTCCGGCAACGACTTCACGGCCGTCCTGATCTACCTGCACATCAAAATGGCTGGGCATTCCCCGCTCTGTCTCAGTATAAAGGATCGTTCCGGTCGCGGCATCCCGCACCTGGAGCCTGTCCGGGCCAAGCCCCCAGTCACCGGTAATAACGATATAATTGCCAAGGGGTGAGATTGTACTGTTCTGCACATCAACAGCCACGCCGTGCATGTCAATGTCTTCAGTCTTCGTTTGGGTGCTGATATTTGCGATAAACAGCACTTCGTGGCCATCTGCTACTCTGGTGCCGTTAATAACAACTCGTGTATCATCATTGGTGAAATTGCCCTCGCCTTTACCAAAAGACACATTTGTATAGCCGCTTAAATCAACCAGCTGCTCTGTGGTATCAGCTCTCACATTCCACTTGCCAAGAGAGCTTTGGCCGTTCTTAGATGAAAAGAGGTAATACATGATTTCAGGCTCATGGTGAGACCAGCGCACCCGGCTGCCCGGTTTATGACGGGTGAACAATACCTCATAGGTGTTGCCGTCAAGCCAGAGCTCAGGTGAGTGTCTGTCTAAAAAGATCATGCTCATGTCACTGTTCCAGGGCTGGCGCTTGGAATAGCCATGTCTGAGTACTTTATCTGCCCATAACGCATTGGCAATATTTGGGATCGGCTCTCCGGGGGTACCGGTGATCCGGGTAATTGTTGTGCCAAAAACAGGATCAGGTACAGGTTGAAGATAGTCTGGTTTGCTTAAAGTTGGAGCTGGCCAGTGTTTATTGATATCTATGAGAAGATCACATTCAATTGATGAAGGAGCGTGGGTAAAAAGGAGGAAACAGATAACTGGAATAAGATGTTTCATGGGATATCAGGGTACTTAAAAAATTGTGATTACCACTAATTCTCAGCCAACTTTATATTGTGCCAAATTACGTTAAAAATGGCTGAATTTCGTTGGTAATCACATTAAAAAAAATCTGTTTTACTGCTTCACGATGTTGACTACAAGAGATGCTCCATAAGAATTTTTACACCAATACCAATCAACACTACGCCCCCGATGATCTCCACCCGTTTGCCCCAAATTGGACCGACCTTACCTCCAAGTAACATACCGGCTACAGTCAAAATTGATGCCGTGATACCAATAACCACGGCCGGTGTCCAGATAGTAATACCGACCACTGCCAGTGAAAGCCCCACTGCCAGGGCGTCAATACTGGTGGCAATGGACAGCATGACCATGGTCAGCCCTTTTGTGGGGTCAGTACCGGGAGAGTCATCATCATCTGCAAAGGCCTCATGGATCATTTTGCCGCCAACATAAGCAAGCAGGCCAAAGGCTATCCAATGATCATAGGCGCTGATCAGCGTTTGCACACTTCGCCCGGCCAGCCAGCCAAGGATAGGCATAAGCCCCTGAAAAAGACCAAAATGAAAACCCAGCCGAAAAAGCTGACGCCTGCTGACAGGATGGAGAACTGCCCCGGCCGCAAGGGCAACAGCAAAGGCATCCATGGCCAGAGCCAGGGCAATAGACAAAAGGGAAAAAAAATCCATGAGTTACGTCAAACCAGTAAATTTGTAACCTTGCTTACACTGCTCCTGCAGGAAAGATGCAGTGAAGCTGCTACGCGTATTTCTGCCAGGGAAAGAATACAACACCTGCGTGCCAGACAGACTACATGACGCAAGCTTCATCCGTCAATACATGGTTTTTCCTACCTGAAAAAAACGATTTTTTATGCGTAAATAAAAAAATCTCCGTGCCAGTGAGATCGA
>QNYF01000172.1 GCA_003978695.1 Desulfobulbus sp.
TTAGCAAGAGCCGGGGCTGCCATGAGACCACACGCGATGACTGCAAGAAGTAATTTTTTCATTTTTTCCTCCAATACTAAGATTAAAAAAGATCGGTTAAACAACGATTGACCTCTTAATAGCAGAGAACGTGCCAGTTGATTTTTTTTGTTGAGTTTAAGGGCCATAGAATCCTCGAACGATCGAGGTTTGTTTGTTATCATACTGATTTTATGGTTAAATATAAATTTTCTTATAAGGTGAAAAAGTTTTCATTGATGATGATTTAGCGTATTTACGTCTGATAATTGTCTGTGGATTGAAGAACGATGATTCTCATAATGTCTTTAAATGACTACACAATATTGCGGATGTTGAGTAACTTGTTGTAATTATGATATAATAATATGTGGAGTTAGAGAGACATATTTTCAGCTTTTATCATGTAATGTTTTGATTTTGCATAATATAATGGAGTTTGTCGCCACTCATCCGGCCAGGAGAGGTTCTGCAGACCTGAGTTATACAGGGGGAGGGAATGATGATTGAGGCAATGTTTTATTCAGCCAAAAAACATAAGGAGGTGGTTTGCAACCTGTGTTGCCATGGCTGCCGTATACAATCAGGTAAACGTGGTATTTGCGGGGTCAGAAAGAATATTGACGGAATCTTATACA
Organism: Desulfobulbus sp.; assembly: GCA_003978695.1. Lineage (GTDB taxonomy): Bacteria > Desulfobacterota > Desulfobulbia > Desulfobulbales > Desulfobulbaceae > Desulfobulbus_C. Next base: position 657 of record QNYF01000172.1, read on the forward strand.
GCCTGGTGTATGGAATGATTGCGGCAGAACACGCTGATCCGGTTGAAAAAAAGCCGTTGTTTCATTTCCTGCCCGGGAGCCGGTCTTTTTCTATCTCGACGGTTGGCTGTAATATGCAGTGTAAGCATTGCCAGAATTATGAGATATCCCAGTATCCTCACACCCATGATGGCAATATATCAGGTACTTTCCGTTCTCCGGAAGACGTGGTCAGTCAGGCGTTGGCTGCACAGTGTGCAAGTATAAGTTACACCTATGTTGAACCGACAGTGTTTTACGAATTTGCTTACGAAACTGCAAAACTTGCCAGGAGGCATACACTGAAAAATATTTTTGTCAGTAACGGCTTCATGACTCCTGAAGTTACCCGTCATCTGGCGCCGGTTCTGGACGGCATCAATATTGATCTTAAAGCGTTTACCAATGACTTTTATACAAAGGTGTGTCGGGCCCGCCTGCAGCCGGTTCTGGATACAATACGATATATGCACGATTTGGGGGTATGGGTAGAGGTGACAACCCTGCTTATTCCCGGGCTCAACGATACCCCTGAAGAACTGAGAAAAATCGCAGAATTTATTTGCACCTTAGACCGGGATATTCCCTGGCATGTTACCGCTTTTCACCCAACATTTACAATGACAGACAGGCCGGTCACTCCGACTGAGAGTCTGCATAAAGCACGTAAAATAGGTTTCTCAGAAGGACTGCATTTTGTCTACGCAGGTAATGCTCACGGGGGTGGCGGAGAAAATACGCGTTGTCCGGGCTGTGGATCTGAGCTTATCATTCGTCATGGCTTTTCCATACCACAAAACAGCCTGCGTAACGGGTGCTGCGGCAGCTGCGGGGAAAAGATTGCCGGAGTATGGAAGCCTTCAGCAAATTAGAACACTCTTGGGAGAGAATTGTTCGATGTAATCATCCGGGGATGTAGAAGCTTCTAAGTAACAAAATATCAACGTACTGATTTTTCGTTACTTTTAAAATATATGCTGGGCACCCGGTTGGGGTGCTGAACAGTTATAACCATCAGGAGAAATGTGGTGTCAGGGGAAACTCCATTTGTAAACAATACTCAATCCCTGTTCACGAGGAGGTTCATTCAAGTATTACACTTTTAAGTTGATACCAAGCGGTGACGTGAAAAATCGATATTATCGATCCAGGGGGCTTGAAGGTGTTCTCTGTTATGTTTGCGTTAGAGGGGGCAGGGAAGCATCACTGACTCAGGTTACAGCGTGCCGTCGGCCACATTTTTCTGAAGAACGTGTTTTACATCGTAAATCACTGCATTATCCCGACACATTTTACGAAGAACGTCATGAGAGTAATTCGTGAATTCATGGTGGGCAACTGCCAATACAACAGCATCATAATGATCAACGGGTAAATCGCTTATCATGTTGACGTCATAACGTTGCCGGGCCTCGTCGTTATCTGCCCACGGGTCATAAACATCAATATTTGCACCAAATGAGTCCAGTTCTTCAATAATGTCGGTAACACGGGTATTACGTAAGTCCGGACAATTCTCTTTAAATGTCAGTCCAAGTACTAGAATATTGGCATCTGCGACATGAATTTTTTTCTTGAGCATAAGTTTGACAACCTGGGAAGCAATATATCTGCCCATATCATCGTTTAAGCGTCTTCCAGCTAAGATCATTTCGGGATGATAGCCTACTTCTTGTGCTTTGTGAGTGAGATAATAAGGGTCCACACCGATACAGTGCCCTCCTACAAGACCGGGTCTGAAGGGTAGAAAATTCCATTTTGTCCCAGCCGCTTTAAGAACCTCAATGGTGTCAATTCCCAATCGATTGAAAATTAACGCTAACTCGTTGATAAGGGCGATGTTAACATCCCTCTGTGTATTTTCTATGACTTTTGCTGCTTCAGCTACCCTGATGGTACTGGCCTTAAATGTGCCGGCAGTGATGATTGTTGCGTATAAATCATTGACAAAGTCAGCGATTTCAGGTGTTGATCCAGAGGTTACCTTGACAATGCTTGGCAACCTGTGCTCATGATCACCGGGGTTAATTCGTTCCGGGCTATAGCCCGCAAAGAAATCTTTATTAAAAACCAGTCCGGAAATTTTTTCCAGTATCGGGACGCATACTTCTTCTGTTGCCCCAGGATAGACAGTTGACTCGTAGATAACAACATCACCGGGGGTCAAGGCCTTTCCTACAGTATCTGAAGCACCCTCAAGAGGACGTAAGTCTGGCCTTTTATTTGAGTCAATAGGAGTAGGAACGGCTACAATAAAAACATTGCAATCACGTAGGTCTTCCGGAGCGCTGGTAAATTTGATATTTTGCGCTTCCTTTAATTCTTTGTCGGTTACTTCACGGGTAACATCGTTACCGCTTTGTAATTGTTCAATTCGACGTTGATTCAGATCAAACCCTACTGTTGGGATTTTTTTACTAAATTCTACAGCCAGTGGCAGGCCCACATAACCAAGACCTATGATGGCTACTTTGCTGGATGAGATGTCAGGCATGGAAAGTCCTTTAATGTGAATTATAAAGAAAGTGAATTATAAAGAAGGAATTGATAACTGAATAAATTTCGCACCAAGTGTTGGTAGAGATTGTCTATATATGGTAAATTTCACTCAAATTCAGATATAAATCAATATAACATTCATACGAATTTTAAGAGTCATAGTCAAGCATGGTCTTTGAAAAATTAACAAACATTTCTTAAAAGAGTCATTATTTCCAGAGATTAATATCTTCATTTTTTATTGCATATCCCGGGGTAATGCTTCGCTTCTTGGGGCGAAAAAAATGTAGTCCTCTTATCATCGTGCGGTGGTTCTTGCCCCAAATTATCAAAAAACTCCGTAACTATTCAGCAGCACCCCATCTCGGAGTCGTGGTTTACCTGCGACAATCACGCCGCCTCACATAGGCTGTGACACCGCTTAGCTGTTATAGTTCGTTGGCCTGCTTGCAACAGTATTGGGCGCATCTGAATAGTTATAGCCACACGTTTTACCAAAGTCGTGGTGCTATCTGAAGTTACAAAACTCCATTATCTGTTGTTAAAATTGATCAGCTGAGCTGTGAACCTTACAGGCACATAGCCAAGCAAAAAATAAATCTCGATAAAGTGATTTCCAATAAAGCAGTAAGGGGAGGGATGTTTGCCAAAGCAATGGTGATTGAGTGTTTTGTTAATTACAGTAGTTTCAACGTGTTACCGTAATTATAAATAGCTGCTTGGTACTACATCTTTTATTTTGTTGTTTATTATCATGATGTTACGGTTGGAATAATTTTTCTTGGCACTACAAAGTGCGCTGTTTTTTTTAACATGCTTGAAATTAAAGTTATTACTTTTCTTTACGAAAAATCATCGTTACAGCCAGTTTTGGGAATGGATCGCACAAATTTGGGCTAAGATAAAACTGCATTGTGGACAAAGAAGTATGCCTAAGAGCACTTGAGTAACAATTTCGATGTGAACACCTGCTGGTGGGGGTATGCAGCGGCATGTTGTTTTGATCGTGGGAGTTATCTGGCGGCTGAAAGTGTCTCGAGTAATGCGTCTGCCTGGGGATTGCTCGATAAATGTCGCAGGAGAATATCTGCTGGATCCACAGCTTTTTTGTAATATAATGTGTTCCAGGAATTGCGGGGGGCAATGATGGCCCCATTGAGACTAAAGGAACCTGATGCCTCAAGACCACGTCTGAAATAGAGAATATCTGTCTTTTTTGTCGCAGTGTCAGAGGCAGATGACATTGGGCCCGCTGCGAGTATTACATCTTTGCCGAGCTTACATTGTGTATTAAGCAGAGCTTTAAGCCCTTTGACCGTCATGACCAGGAAAATAATCTCTGAGGTATCCGAGCCAAATTGAATGTCCATGGAAATGGACCCTATAGTGTAAAAAACCGGATAACTCCACTTGCCACTTACCATATCGTGAGCCAGCAAGACCCCCGTTCCTCCAGTGGCTCCGAGGATGAAACCGATTTTATCCAGTTTCGGGACAATGAGCATTGCCCGTGCCTTACCTGCAGTTTTCTTAAAACCGTTGAAATTAGTGTCAGTGATAAAGCTTTGAGCCGTAGCTGAACTTTTTGCTACAACTTTTTGAATTTGTGATATTTTTTCGGCATATGACGGCCGCACGAATAGGGCCGTAAGAAGGAGTGCCACAGGCAGAAGCAGGTGATATCTGCGGAGCGAGGAAAATGACATGGTGGTGTGATGAAATACATTGTTGCAGCTGACGCAGGCCAGCTGCAACAGCTATAAATCAGTCAGCCTCAAAAAAGTATTCTTTTTCAGCCTGGCATTTTGGACAGACCCAATCATCCGGAAGGTCTTCAAATGCGGTTCCTGGTTCAATGCCGCTCTCGGCATCTCCTTCTTCAGGGTCGTAAACATATCCGCATGGACATTCATACTTGGTCATTTTTGCCTCCATAATAATAAAAAGAAATAGGGAAAAAGAGGATCATTGATTCAAAAGCATTCTGAATCAAGAGTTATTCTCAAACATATTTTCCAGAACTTTTGATCTTAGCTAAGAGATAAATAATTATCAAGAAAAAGCTCTGGTAATGTCAGTTGTGGGCGGCAGCAGCGTTTGTCATGTCATTTGAGTAGTGCTTCATAATTGTACCATGACAGACAGGTTATAAAATCAGGTGGTTTCGCAGGAGACATTATTTTTATGAGTGATACGATATGGTTGCCGGAAGCTTTTTTTTATACTTGACAGAAGTGATGATTTTATAGTTTATTTTAATGTTTGATAAAAAATGAAATAGATCAGAGATCATACAGGAGGAGTAGCATGTATGCTATAATACGAACCGGCGGCAAACAATATCAAGTAGCGGCCGGCGATACACTTCGCGTAGAAAAACTTCAGGGCGAAGTTGGTGATACCGTTGAACTTTCAGATGTTTTACTTGTTGCTGATGGTGACGATGTAAAGGTTGGTAAACCGGTTGTAGAAGGTGCAAAAGTTGTTGCCAGGATTGCAGAGCAGGGCAAGGCTAAAAAAGTTTTGGTCTTTAAGAAGAAAAAACGTAAAGGCTACCGGGTATTGAAGGGGCATCGCCAGATGTTTACAGCCCTGTCAATTGAAGGAATAACAGCATAACTTGCAGTTTGAGTTTATTTTTGGAGATATCCCATGGCACATAAGAAAGCAGGTGGTAGTTCAAGGAACGGTCGTGACAGTGCGGGCCAGCGGCGAGGAGTAAAACGTTATGGTGGAGAGAGTGTCAGTGCAGGCAGCATTATTGTACGCCAGCTTGGCACAAAAATTCATCCCGGCGAAAATGTTGGCTGTGGTCGTGATTACACCCTGTTTGCAAAGGTTGACGGCGTTGTGACATTTGAAGCCTTTGGTAAGGGACGTAAACGGGTTTCTGTCTATCCTGAAGCCTGATACTTTTCCCTGATTGGGGAAAGAACGAACAAATTTCGGCTGTGCATGGTGCAGCCGAAGCAGTCTGCTCGACATCAATCTGATTGGTGTCGAGTTTTTTTTTGAGATTTCCCAGGTAATGAAGGAGAGCTGATGGGGTTTGTCGACGAGGTTAAGTTTTTTGTCAAAGCCGGTGACGGCGGCAATGGCTGTGTCAGTTTCAGGCGGGAAAAATTTGTTCCCAGGGGCGGACCAAACGGTGGTGACGGGGGCAGGGGAGGGAGCGTATTTCTCGAAGCTGACAGCCGTAAACACTCATTAATTGATTTTCGATATCGATCTCATTTTAAGGCTCAACGAGGTGCTAACGGTCAGGGGAGTGACAAACATGGACGTAGCGGTAAGGATACAGTTATCTCTGTTCCCACAGGCTCTGTTGTAAAAAATGCTGAAACTGGCGAGGTGTTGATTGATCTCAGAGATGACGGTCAGCGCTTTACCGCAGCCCATGGAGGAAAGGGAGGCTTTGGGAATGCCCGTTTTGCCACCTCAACCAACCGGGCACCACGAAAATCAACTCCTGGCAGGCCTGGAGAAGAGTTATGGCTTAAAATTGAACTTAAACTCCTGGCTGATGTGGGGTTGATAGGCTTGCCCAATGCCGGCAAGTCTACACTTCTTTCAAGGCTTTCCGCTGCAAACCCGAAAGTTGCTCCCTACCCATTTACAACCATTGCTCCGCAACTTGGTGTGCTGCAGATAAAATTCATGGAGCCCTGTATTATTGCGGATATACCCGGTTTGATCGAAGGAGCGAGCGAGGGGGTCGGCCTTGGTCATCAGTTTCTACGTCATGTCGAACGAACTTCGATTCTTCTGCATGTCATTGACTGCTCTGGTGAAGAGAGTCAGCCTTTTATTGATTATCAGGTTCTTGCCAAAGAACTCGAAGCATATAATGAACAGTTAATGGACCGAACGCATCTTATTGTGTTAAATAAGATAGATTGTATTGATTCTGAGCGATTGGCAGAAATAACAACGTTGTTTCTTGACGCTGGTCTTGATTGTCTTGCGATTTCTGCTAAAGAGGGGATTGGCATAGAGCCTCTCAAAGATCGCATTGGTGATATTTTGGAAAAAGAGCGGGAGCTTCATGACAAATGACATTCCAGGTAGACCATAAAGAAGGACTCTTTTACCGGCAGACACTTTTTGATCAGGCTAAAAGAGTTGTTATCAAGGTTGGCAGTGCTGTTCTGGCAGGCCGGGATGGTCTAAATATCGACGTAATCGGTGATCTTGCAAGGCAAATTGCTTTTCTCTGCTCCACTGGTCGTGAAGTTATTTTAGTGAGTTCGGGCGCAGTCGCTGCCGGTCGGAGGCGGCTGGGAGTTCCACGTACCAGCCATGAAGAACTCAAGATCAAGCAGGCTCTGGCCGCAATGGGGCAGGGGTTGCTTATGCAGGCATATGAGCAGGCCTTTGCCGGGTATAATCAAAACGTTGCTCAAATACTTCTGACTCATGCTGATCTTTCCAAGCGTGAACGCTATCTTAATGTTCGCAATACCATTCTGACCCTGTTTGAGTTTGGAGTGGTGCCTATTATTAATGAAAATGATACTGTTTCCGTGCAGGAACTTCGGGTTGGCGATAATGACACTCTCGGCGCCCAGATTACCAATATGATTGGTGCGGAAATGTACATTATGCTCACTGACGTGGAGGGGTTATGTACGGCCAATCCTGCAGATGATGCTTCGGCTAAACCCATTTACACGGTTGCCCATATTGATAAGAGTATTGAATCGCTTGCCGGTAATTCAGCCAGTCTTCTTGGCACAGGAGGCATGCAGTCAAAAATTCACGCCGCAAAAATGGTTGCAGCATGTGGCGGGAGCTCTTTTATTGGTCCGGGCAGGAAGGCAGATATTGTGCAGGAGTTGTTTTCCGGTGATCTGGTTGGCACGTTTTTTCTGCCGAACCAGGATAAAATCAAAGAGAGAAAGCATTGGATTGGCTATGTCCTGCGGCCAACTGGTGTTATTGGTCTTGATGAAGGTGCGTGTCAGGCCATACGCAAACAGGGGAGGAGTCTCCTCCCTTCCGGTATTACAGGAGTTGAGGGGACATTTCAAGTGGGTGCCCCGGTGCATTGCCGCTGCCCGGATGGAACTGTAGTGGCGGCCGGTCTCACTAATTATTCATCAGCTGATATTGACAGGATAAAGGGCAGGAAGAGCGGAGAAATAAAAACAATACTTGGTTTCTGCGACAGCGATGAGGTTATTCATCGTGATAACCTGGTATTGCTGGAAAACAGTCAGGAAGACATTTCCAATATCAGATAACCTGGTACGGGCTACAGGTTGTGCAAATACTTTACTGCTAACTGGATAGTCACCGAATTTTAACAGGTCTTGGAGAACCAGATGGACAATCAGGAAATAGAAAAAATCGTAACGGAGATGGCTGTAAAGGGGAAAAGAGCTTCTCGAAAGCTTTCTGCCTTGCCCACGGCTGTCAAAAATGCGATTTTACTTGATACAGCAGACATCTTAGAGCGTGAAAAAGAGTTTATCAGGACTGAAAACGCCAAAGACCTTGCCGCGGGGCGTGAAAAGGGGCTTTCTCCGGCCATGTTGGATCGTCTTGAGCTCAGCGACAAGGTTATCGCCTCCATGGTTCAGGGGTTGCATGAGATAGCCGCTCTGCCGGATCCGGTGGGCGAAATAGACGATATGAAACGCAGGCCAAGTGGTATAACCGTAGGACGAATGCGTATCCCTCTTGGCGTTGTGGGTATGATTTACGAATCCCGACCTAATGTTACCATTGACGCAGCAGCACTGTGTTTGAAGGCTGGCAATGGTGTTTTCCTGCGGGGCGGATCAGAGGCCATACACTCAAATCTTGCTCTGGCTACATTGTTGCAAAAGGTTTTGGCGAGCCATTCTGTGCCTGAAGAGGTGGTGCAGGTGCTACCGATAACCGATCGACATGGTGTTCGTGCCATGCTTGCCCAGGAGGAAAATATTGATGTTGTTATTCCTCGAGGCGGTGAGGGGTTGATTCGTTTTGTCACAGAAACTTCCCGCATCCCTGTGCTTAAGCATTATAAGGGGGTCTGTCATGTTTTTGTCGACAGGAGTGCTGATGAGGATATGGGGATAAATATTGCCTTAAACGGCAAAACACAGCGTCCTGGAGTGTGTAACGCTCTTGAGGGGCTGCTGGTGCATAAAGATATTGCCGGGGTCTTCCTGCCAGCTGCCGCAAAAAGATTGATGGCAGCTGGTGTAGAGCTGCTTGGCTGTGCTGAGAGTTGTGCACTTGTGCCTGCAATGACACCAGCTGCAGAGGATGACTGGGGCACAGAGTTTCTTGAGCTGAAAATGATTGTCCGGATTGTCGAGGATATGGACGAGGCCATCGCTTATATAGACAGCCATGGATCCCAGCATACCGAAGTTATTGTCACAAGCTCCTATGAAAACAGTCAGCGTTTTTTGCGTGAAGTTGACGCCTCGGCTGTCATGGTTAATGCTTCCACCCGTTTTAATGATGGCGGTCAGTTTGGCCTGGGTGCTGAAATCGGTATTTCAACCACCAAGCTGCATGCCTATGGACCGATGGGGCTTGAAGAACTTACCACCAGAAAATTCATAGTGTATGGTGAGGGCGAGGTCCGCTCATAGGGTCTGTTGTGCTTGAAAAAGAACGTCGTATCGGATTGTTCGGCGGAACCTTTGATCCTGTACATGAAGGGCATCTCGCAGTTGCCCGATATGCGGCAACCGCCCTTGACCTTGATCAGGTTGTTTTTATTCCTGCTGCCGATCCTCCTCACAAGAGGAAAACAACAGCCTCATTTTCTCATCGGGCTGCTATGCTTGATATTGCTCTTTCAGGCCAGGGTCAGGAGGATGGTTTTGAAATATCTTTGACAGAAGCCCAAAGACCTGCCCCTTCCTATACAGTTGATACTCTGCTTGAGCTTCAACAGATTTTTAAAGACCAGCGTCTTTTTTTTATTATAGGCGCTGATTCTCTTTTGGAGATACATCTCTGGTACCGGTATACACAACTGTTTTCCCTGACCGATTTTATCGTTGTGTCCCGGCCCGGCATTTCTTTTTCTGCTGTTTGCGTGGCAATTGATTCATTGCCCGGTGATTTTATCAGACAGGGTGCAGCACTGTCCTGGCAGCGCCGGGATGGCGCAGCTATATTTTATCTTTCTGAATCTGATGTTGATGTTTCATCGTCATCAATTCGTCAAGAATTACAACGAGGCGGCAGGCCACAGGCACTTATGGCAGGTGTGCAGAGCTATATTGATAAAAATCATCTGTATGCTCAAAAACCGTAAAACCAGAAGTCTGACAGGGTGATAAGTAAGGGTGAAAAACACGTCATATATTGCAGATCTTCATATCCATTCTCTATATTCACGCGCAACAAGTAAGGCCAGTAATATACCCGGCCTGGCCTGCTGGGCTGCAATTAAAGGTATTCAGGTTGTTGGCACCGGAGATTTTACTCATCCGGGCTGGTTAGCCCACCTGATTGAAAATCTTGAACCGGCAGAGCCGGGTTTTTTCAGATTAAAACACCCTCCATCTTTTACAGAGCTTGCCTCTATCCTCCCTCCCGGAGTTCAACCTGATACTTCAGGTGTCAGATTTATCCTCAGTTCAGAAATCAGTTCCATTTATAAAAAGGGCGGCAAGGTACGAAAAATTCATAATATTCTCTATGCCCCTGATTTTGATTCTGTACGCAGAATAAACTCAACTCTTGCCGGCATCGGTAATCTGGAAGCCGACGGCAGGCCCATTCTGGGCCTTGATTCACGAATTCTCCTTGAAATTCTTCTGGAACATGCACCTGATGGGTTTCTTGTTCCAGCCCATATCTGGACGCCCTGGTTTTCGTTGTTTGGCTCCAAATCAGGTTTTGACGCAATTGAAGAGTGTTTTGGTGACCTGAGCAATGAAATTTTTGCCATGGAAACCGGCTTGTCCTCTGATCCTGAGATGAACCGCTGTATTTCAGCGCTTGACAGGTTTTCCCTGATTTCAAATTCCGACTGTCATTCGCCGTCAAAACTCGGCCGTGAAGCAAACATTTTTTGCACAGGATTTGATTTTTTTTCCATGCGGGAGGCCATACGTCATCCACTCAGCAAAGGCGGGGAACAGCGATTCACTGCGACCATAGAATTTTATCCCGAAGAAGGTAAGTATCATTGTGACGGCCACCGGAAATGCGGCGTGTGTCTGGAACCACATCAAACAGTCAAGCACAGAGGAGTCTGTCCTCAATGCGGCAGGCCTGTGACCATTGGTGTTTTGTACAGAGTGATGGAGCTTGCTGACCGTGATAAGCCTGTTTATTTGCAAGGTTCACCAGCTGTACACAGTCTTATCCCCTTGCCTGAAGTACTAGGTGAACTCTTTAATGTTGGGCCGGCCAGTAAGAAAGTTGCCGGAGTTTACGGGAAGCTCATAAATGAATTTGGTTCCGAGTTCAACCTGCTCCTCAATACACCTGTCAACGATCTTTCAACGGCCTCGCCCCTGCTTGGTGAGGCGGTTTCACGGATACGGCAGAATCAGGTCATTCGCAAGCCCGGTTTTGATGGTGAATTTGGCGTAATAAGGGTGTTTGCCGAAGATGAACGGGCGGCATTTGGCGGGCAGTTGAGTCTTTTTGGCATAACTCCAGCCAAGCCACGAAAAAAACGCAAAAAAGCAAAGCCTGTTTTTTCTCAGAACAAGGCTGCCAGGCATAAAGATATCCCTAAACGACTCAATACTGAGCAGCTGGCAGCTGTTAAGAGTAATGCTGACTGTATTGTTGTACAGGCTGGTCCGGGAACTGGAAAAACCCATACTCTGGTTGCGCGGGCTCATCGTCTGCTGGCAGAAAACAAAGGACCGGTTGCCATTATTACTTTTACCAACAAGGCCGTGGAAGAGATTCGCCAGCGCCTGACAACGCCTGGACAAGACAAACAGGGCATTTGCGTCGACACGTTTCACAGCTTCTGCCTCCACTGGTTGCGCTCAACGTTTCCTGATATTCAACTGGTTGGCCCGGAAATGCGTTTGAGTCTCTGCAAGCAGGTATTTCCACACCTCGTAGCGCAGGAGCGAAAAGTAATCCTTCATACAATCTCTCTTTTTCTCTCAGCACAATACCGGCTTCCTGCAGAGTTTCCAGACGCGTTTTCACCATATTTTGAAGTACTGAAAAAAAACAATCAGCTTGATCTTGATGGGGTAATACCTGCCTGCACCGCTCTCATGCACGATGACAAGTCGTTTCTCTTAAAAGTTCAGGCTGCCGCGGCCCACCTGTTGGTTGATGAATTCCAGGACCTCAATGCCGGACAATTCGAGTTGGTTCGTCTGCTGGGGACGTCAAGTCATATTTTTGCCATAGGTGACCCCAATCAGGCCATCTATGGATTCAGAGGGTCAAATCCCGAGTGGTTTACCAGGTTTATAGATGAACATCGACCGGAACAACATTATCTGGTTAAAAATTATCGCAGCGGTGCTGTAATTATTGAAGCTGCTGAAAAGGTCATTAATGCAGGTAAAGTCCTTGAAAACACTGTTCCAGCGGTTGCTGCCGGTAGACACGAAGGTGTAATCTATTCGTATCAGGCAGCGCATGCAGGGGCTGAAGCTATTTTTATAGCTCAACAGGTGCAGGCGCTTGTCGGTGGGACAACGCACAGGGAGATAGACCAGCTTGGCAGCAGAATCGGGAAAAGATTTTCTCTTTCAGATATTGCGGTTTTGTACCGGACGGGCCGGCAGGCAGAAGCCATTGCCAATGCTCTGGAGAAGCGTTCGATACCCTTTCAGGTTGTTGATGTTATACCGTTTTATATGTCAGGAGATGCCAGGGTGGTCTATTATTTTCTTC
>QNYF01000175.1 GCA_003978695.1 Desulfobulbus sp.
TATTAATGGATTGAAAATAGAAATTATTAATAAAAGCGATCCTGATTATGAATTAATGCGTAAAACTGATAATGAAGAGACTTACTCTTTAGAAGAGGTTAAAAAATTGTTATGCAACTAGACATTAAAAGGAGTATTCTTATGAATGAAGTAATAGATTATAATCAAGTTGCAAGATACGAAGCAGTAAGAGAGTTAATAAATGATGTTATAGGAATGTTTTTTGCTTTAAAAAGAGAAAATAAAGAATTTGCCTCAAAAATAGAAGATAGGTATATAGAACTTATGGAAGAGAGGGATAATTTAAGTTCAGAAAATAGAGAGGCAATGGATAATGTTGTAAAAGCTTATGCACCTTTGGTGGATAAATATTATAGTAATCCTTTGGGGTTTGAATGTACAGAGGATATTTTGAATATAAGGGCATCTAATTGAAATAATAAAGAATAACATGCAGAATGCAAAAAAGGCTCTTTGTCATAGTTGCGGAACAGGAGGTGCCGCTTCCTGCCTGATTTTCAGGTAAAGATATTCAAGATCCCGGTATCCGCATGCTCGTTTTACGATCCTGCTGATTGTAGCATTGAATGCTTCGAGTTTGGCAGAGGTAACCCGATGTTTGATCCAGGCCAGGATTTCATTTCTATCCCGGTCTACTCCTTGGGCAAACCTGATCAATGGGCCCAGTCCAGTTTCTTTGGCCCATTCGATCCAATTGTCGAGGAACTTGGAGGCCCATTTGGGCCGAACATAGGTCCAGAGGGTACTGAATGCATCTTTGAGAAGGTAAGCTTGAAACAGGGCTTCGTTGGCCTCAAAAAGTTGGGCCAATTTATCACATTGATCATCTTTCAAATTGTGGGCATTGCGAAGAAGGTTATAACGCTGCCCCTTGATGAACTGTTTATCTTCCTTGGTTGCACAGCGCCATTCAGAGCGGCGCACCTCGTCGATTGCAGTATTGAGGTTACCGACAATATGGAATTTATCAAAGACGATCTGGGCCTTAGGAGCGTACTGCCGGATGACTGCTTTATAAGCACCGGCCCGGTCAATACCAATAGCTCTGATCTGCTTGATTTGCTCAAGGGAAAGTTTCTGGAAAAATGATTCCAATGATGTCTTTTTCTTTCCCTCGGCCAGATGAAGGACCTCTCCTGTTTCACCATTGATGACCACGGTCATATACTGGTGGCCGGCTCCGATGGATTTTTCATCGATCAAAATTACACGCAGGTTGTCCAAGTCTGGATCTGGCAGATATTTGGTCAGTATCCGTTTATCCCATCGCCTGGCTGTGCTTGCGGAGATGGGCAAAAAAACAGGGATCTTGTTTGCCGGCATAAACCGACACAATCTGCACACATAGTGCATAAGCCGCCTGGTTGCATGGGCATAACTGTCAATTCCCGGCGGATGCAGGGTAAAATGACTCTTGCAGCCACTGCAATACCCTTGCAGGGCTTCGTAGAGGATCTGCACCAGACTGACGGGGCCAATGGGCAGATCAAATGCATTTGCATAACCTTTTTGTTCAAGACGGCTTTCTTTATGCAATGAGGACAGTAAATGGAACGTCGCCTGTCCCGATGAAGTTTAACAACGGCTATTTCTGGGGTCACCTGAACTTCTTGGATGACCCAGCCTGAAAAATCGTATAAATGACGTAGTGAGGGGTGACTGGACATGATTGAAATGCTCCATATTAGATAATCTGGATAATTACCTGATATGGTACATCTTTCAGCTAGTCATTCCCTCTCTATTTTCCGCAACTATGACAAAGAGCCACTTTTTGTAGTAAACAGGAAAAAGGTACCAGACTTATTTTCCTTAGTTGAGCTCAATGATATAGTAAAATGGGTTAGTAGCAATCAATCATACTCAATAATATAGTATAAACGGTTACCTTCATTCAGGTCGTTCCATTGGGAAGCCTGGCCTAAGCTCCCAGAGTCCAATGGCCATTCAGTTAATGCTATTGCGGCATGGTCTTGTTGATTACCGGAGTTGTCAGGTTCCATTTGAGCACCATCATTACCAGAATGATGCCCCCAGTTGTTGTATTGTCCTGCTATTGGCGTGCCACCGTTATTGGCACTTAATCCTGTCCAAAATTGTTGATCGTTGTTTGTCCATCTCCAAGCTCCCTCAGAAACACTATCACTTGCCCCTATCCAAACATATGCTGCATTACCACCATTAGCAGAAGAGGTATTACCATACTCAGATTCTGCTATATACCTGTTGAGCCTGGAATAGATCTCATGGTTCTCTTCTATGCTTCCTATATTGGCCAGGTAACCATTGTCACTTTGGGCTGCAGCAGAAGCATCTCCCCAGGATAGTGCAGTTTTGATTATTTTATATCTATGTCCGTTGAAATGGAATTCTTCACTGGCAGGTCGTGATGATGTTTCTAAATCGTCTAATAATCCTGAACCTCTTATATGAAAGGCCCTAATCTCGGTTACAGTATCATCTGGAAATAAGGTTTTCAGATCGGCTTCAATATCTCTGGTGTATGTGCGCCAGGTACCATTATTTGCATTGTTCCCTATGCCATTTTTTATTAATCGGAATGTACCGCTTGAGGTAAACTGCAGATTACTGGTATCAGGAGTATATTCGAATAAAACTGTAATATCTTCTCCAAAATTTGCTGTTCTTGCTTCAACAAAAAATCTAAAGTCATCATCGTATTTCATACTCCATGAAGCAATGAAGCCATCGCTAACCGGAAAGGTAGTATATGTAAATCCATTGCCAGTACCATCATTACCGGTAAGCTTAATGGCTCTTCCGTTATGCTCTAAAACATTTGTCGCAGTAGAGCCAGCAGTGTTAGAAAAGAAAGTCCAATTATCCGTGGGACTTTGTATTTCCTGGGCATCTTCATGGGTGACAATGTCTGATGAGACATCATTTCTGAACTGCTTACATAACAATCTTGCGTCAGAGATATACGTTCCCTGATACTCGCATGCAAGCTCTTTAATGAGTTTAGAGACTTGTGTCGCCCCCAGTTGGTTGGTATGGACCCAATCCGATCCATAGGCATCTTGTAATGCTGCGTCAGATGTAAAGTGTTCTCTATAGTAGTCATATGATTTTTGGGTTAAATCAAGCAATAGTACGTTTTCATTAATTGAAACTGATTTCATTATTTGAGGATAGTCTCCAACTCCACCATTACCATCCATACCAGCATATTGGTGTAAATCTTCCGGGTCATTGGTGCCAACATGGAGATAAGTTACAGGTGTAACCAGAACAGGAATAACATTCAGGGCCTTGGCTTCAGTAACATATCTTGTTATATAATCACCGAATTGTTCAGCATCAAAGTTTGCGAATGTATCATTTGCAGTACCAAAGTTGCCATCATTATGGCCAAACTGGATAAACAGGAAGCCGCCTTTTGCCTGCGAAGTTATAGAATCTATATGTGCTTTTGCCCCCTGGTTAGTGAGGTTCTCCTCATCATACCAAAAATCTTTACCAGCATAAGCGTTGTCTTTTTCATAAAATGTTCTTGAGCTGTCTCCTGGTCTGGCAAAGTCGTATACTGGTGCGCCATAGAGAGTATGCTTATACAACATTTCTGCCCATCCACCTCGTCGATCATGTCTGTCATCCGGGTATTCTGCTACAGTTGAGTCACCAATAGCCCACATGGGGGTGGATTTGAATGTCATAATGTCATCTATGAACCCAGAGCCTCTAACTGAAAAACCTATTATGGCTTCAAGAGTGTCATTGGGTAATAATCTTTCAAGGTCTATTTTTACATTTCTGGTAAAAGTTTTCCAGGTACCATCATTCACTCCAGCACCTAGTCCATTATGTAAATAAGTATTAGCACCAGCAGTATAGCGCCCTCTGTTTATATTTTCCGGTGTATATTCCAAGTACACATTTGAGCCTAAATTACTTGTTCTTACTCGTATGAAAAATCGAAAATCATTACTGTATTTCATACTCCACGATGCCATAAAACCAGAAGAAATCTCGAGGCCCGTTAACCCAAATCCATTATTCAATCCATCATCACCCTGGAAGCTTATGGCATGACCACCGTGTTCTAGTACATTTGCAATAGTACCGGGTGTTGCATAAGTGTCCCACCCTTCGGTATCTCCATCTTCTGCATCTTCATGTACATTTACCAAAGCGTTGACAATAGCTTGTATCTCTACTTCAGAATCGGCTGCCTGTTGCGGCACTGATGAAATAGCAATATTTATTCTATCTATATTTCCTACGGATATATTGTCGATACCAGCTGTATTGTACGTGGAAAGACCAGGTGCATCGCCTCCATTTTGAGCATAGTTTGCTATAAATGCTATGGCTACATCGTGAGATGAATCATCCGATTCATCTGCCAGGAGCAGCAAGTCGAGAATGGGCACAATTGTGTTTTCTGGAAGTGCGGTCCCTGGTACACAAAAAATCGAGGCACAAAAGAATATACAGAGTGTTTTTTTGAAGATATTATTTTTCATTTTAAATAGTTACTTTTTTGAGTTGATACCGGGCTAGTGATAAGTAATCGTCTTTTTTGTGAAAGCCGTAAGTTAACATATTGCCACTATGTCGCAGTCTTTTCCATACTACAATACTTAAAAGTTAAAAAACAGTTATTATTAAACTCTTCATGGTCATGGTCCGCACGTGTTGAATACAAGAGATTTCTTCCCGTGCCGTTTCAAGCCCGAGAAAACCCGGTTGTGTTGCAGCAAGAGCAACCATTTTATCGGCCATTTCAGCATAGCCATTATCTCCTTCTGAGCGCAAAGAGGTAAAGATAACTGCGTAATAGGGGACAGCTGGAGTATCTGCAATTTTTGACATTTTTTTACTCTTCTGTGCCATGCTCACCCATTGGCGAACAGATCTCCACCAGGGTGCCAAAGTCATCGCGTACATACGCCACTGTCTGCCCCCATGGTTTTTCCTCCGGCTTGCGGATTATCTCTGCACCGCCGGCAACGGCCCTGGCAAATGATGCCTGTACATTTTTTGTAGTAAAGGCAATTTCACAACACCTGTTGTCTCCTGTCTGCGCTGAAATTCCGGTATTGTATTCAAGCATTTCGTTAGCGGCAAAGGCCAGGGTTGTTTCTCCGGTCTGCATTTCAGCATAATCATTTGATTCGTGGATAAATTGCGTTTGCAGGCCAAAAGCCTGTTCGTAAAACGTGACAGCCTTCAACACATCTTCAACGTAAATAATAATATATTGTAATTTCATGCTCATTTTCCTCCTGCCAGCTGAGCGATAATATATACACCTTTTTTCTCATTTACCCAGTATTCAACACTAAGCAGGGAGAGAAGACAACAGATCGTTGATACCTGTCTCCTGATCATCGCAATAGCTGTTCAACAGAGGCTGTCAACCAACCAGAACAATACCCTGTCAGATCAACATCATCGGGTATTCCAGAACGTTCCGGTATAACAGGGGACAGGCCAACCATCACACTTTAACCAATTATTTACATGACTTGTTTTTTCATTACGATTATAATTTCGGGTTTATTGAAAAACTTATGAGAAATGATCATCCCTCCCGTAAATACTGCAGCCCAATGAGTTGTGAGAAGCACGGGAAAACCCTTGACTTACAACTTACTGTTTTGTAAGTATTATTGCACTTTGTTCTGCCTGAGTTTACCAAGTGGGGGCTGGTGAAATACTGGTTGATTTTCTTAAAATTATCCGGCAAATTGCAGACAACGACAACAGGATTTTTTCCTTGATGTATTTCTCAACGTACCCCAAGGTTCCACCCTTTTGCGTTCAGACCTTTGTCTGAAAAGAGAAAAAAAGTAAAACTTGAGCAGTTTAAGACGAATTTCAGGCTATTTCCCTGGAGGGATGACCACAGCATAATGCTTGATTGGTCAGCCTGAAAACGTCTTCTTATAAACATCGTTCACCAACTTAAAAGAGGAAGCGACAATGAAACAAATCGGTAAATCATCACTAGTGCTCTCATTATCTGCAGGCCTGCTGCTTGGCTCGGCTGCAGCATCATTTGCCGCACAAGATCCCAGTGCCAGCCTTTTCCCACCCAATGCCGAGCCGGGAAAATGTTACGCAAAAGTTCTGGTTCCAGCTACCTTCAAAACCGAAACTGATGAAATTCTCAAACGTGAAGCCGCAGAAAGAGTTGAAATTATTCCTGCCGTATACGAATGGGTTGAGAAAAAAGTTGTTGTTAAGGAACCTAGCGAGAAAATTGAAATAATTCCAGCAACATACAAAACAGTTGATGAAAAAATTGAAGTCGTCCCCCCGACATACAAACTCCAGGCCACCAAGCCCGTTTATGAGACCATGGAAGTAAAAGTGATCGATAAACCTGCTCGGACTGCCTGGAAAAAAGGAAGCGGTCTGCTGGACAAAATTGATTACGCCACCGGCGACATCATGTGTCTTGTCAATATCCCAGCGACCTACAAAACTATTAAAAAACAGGTTCTCAAAACACCAGCGACTGTCAAAAAAGTTGAAATCCCGGCGCAATACAAAACGATCAAAAAACGGATCATTGAAAAACCCGCTGAGGTAAGAAAAATTTCCATACCGGCTGAGTACAAGACCATCAAGGTTAAGACCCTTGTATCACCTGCAAAAGAAGTCCGTACTCCTATTAAGGAAGAACGTCAGGTGGTTAAAAAAATGGTCAAGGTAACTGATGAGCAAATGTCCTGGCAGCCAGTTCTCTGCGACACCAACATGACCAAAGATGTCGTTCAGAAGATCCAGCAGGCACTTGCTGACCAGGGATATGATCCTGGTCCTATTGATGGCGCACTTGGCGGTGGTACCATGAAAGCACTTGATCAGTTTCAAAGAAAAAACGGCCTGGCAACCGGTGGTTTGACTTACGAGGCTCTCAATGCTTTGAAAATTTTTGTCAAATGATCAAACACTCCATTTCAGGATAACCAACAGGCTGTCCTGAAATGCTTGTTTTTTCCATTAAAAAGGGCTTTGGGAATCATCCCAAAGCCCTTTTTTCTTTAACTCCCCTTATCAGAGCCAACCCCTAAGAATCATTCAACCTCTTTTTCAAGCGTCTCTATTTGTTCCTGAGCCTTTTCCCATTGCAGGTATTGTCGATCCAACCGAGTTTTAACGGTGCTATATTCTTTGCTTATTTCGGCCCAACGCTGCTGGTCCGCATACAATTCAGGATCTGCCATAAGGCTTTCCAGTTCTTCCTTACGCTTTTCCAGTGAAGAAATCTCCTTTTCAGCTTCTGCTACCTTTTTCTTTAACGGCTTAAGACGGCTGCTGAGTTTCTGCCGTTTTTCCGCCCTTTCTCTTCTCTGCGCTTTACGGTCACGGGAATCAGGCTCAACCGGATTGGTATTCTCTTTCCGGACTTTAGGGGGACGTGCAGATTTTTCTTCTGACCGCTGTTTTGCAGCAAGGTAGTCGTCAATATTCCCCAGATACATTGTGGCCTTACCGTCTCTGATTTCAAGAACTTTATTAACAAATGAGTTCACAAAATACCGGTTATGTGAAACAACAATAATCGTGCCTTCGTATTGTCGCATTGCCTCCTGCAGGACCTCCTGGGAGGTGATATCCAGATGGTTGGTTGGTTCGTCAAGGAGCATCAGATTGGCTGGTTTGATGAGCATTCTGGCAAGGGCAACTCTACTTTTTTCTCCACCCGAGAGTACCTGCACCTTCTTGTCTACGTCATCTCCTGTAAACAAAAATGCTCCGAGCAGAGACCTTACCCGGGTAATTGTCATATCCTCGGCCGCATGATAAACCGTATCCAATACCGTAAGGTCACCGCTGAGTTCCTGGGCCTGATGCTGACCAAAATACGTCAGAATAACGTTATGCCCCTGACGTATTTTCCCGGACGCCGGTTCGATACCTGCCATTATTTTGAGCAGAGTTGTCTTGCCTGCACCATTTACCCCGACAACGGCAAGTTTATCTCCCCGCTGCAGATCAAAATTCACATCGTTAAACACCCGTTTGCCAGCAAAATCCTTGTTTACCGAAGTAAGCTGCAAGACATCACGGCCGGACGCAGCAGCAGGCGGAAATGAGAAATGGATCGTGCGCTCAGTTTCAGACAGTTCAATACGTTCGAGTTTTTCCAGTTGTTTGGCCCTGCTCTGGACCTGTTTTGCCTTGGTTGACTTAGCCCTGAAACGGGTGATAAAACGCTCAGTCTGCTTGATCATTGCCTGCTGGTTATCATACGCTGCCCTCTCAAGCTCCATTCTCTGTGCTTTTTCAACCAGATAATGAGAGTAATTCCCTTTGTACGTCGTCAAACGGCCAAGACTGAGTTCCCAGGTCTTTGTCGTCACCCGGTCAAGAAAGCTGCGATCATGAGAAATAATAACCATGGCCCCCTGATACTGAAGAAGAAAATCCTCCATCCAGGTAAGAGAATCAAGGTCAAGATGGTTGGTGGGTTCATCCAGCAGTAAAAGAGACGGTTTTTTCAGGAGCAGTTTTGCCAGCAGCAGCCGCATAATCCAGCCACCGGAAAAATCCGTCACCGGCCGGTCAAGATCGGTTTTGGCAAAACCCAGACCAAACAGAATACGCTCAATTTCCGGGCGAATCCTGAAAATATCGTGCCCCTCCAGCAAATGCTGGAGTTCACCCTGACGTTCAAGCAGGGGAGCAAGAGCGGGGTCACCTTCACGAAGTTCTGCAAGTTCCCTCCCTATATCATCAAACTCCTTCTGGTGGGCAAGCGCTTCATCAAATGCGCTTTCAGCCTCATCAAATAACGACCGGCTGCCAAGTTCAATGGATATCTCCTGGGGCAGATAGGCCACAGTAAACCAGGATGCCCGTTCAAGCTGACCACACATGATTTTTAAAAGAGTGGATTTACCTGTTCCGTTGACCCCGGCCAGACCGATTCGATCACTCTCATACACCTGTGCTGAGGCGTTACGAAAAATATGTTTTGAGCCGTATTGCAGGCTGAAGTTGTTTACACTGAGCATAAAAATTTCTAAAAGTTGAGTGACTTCAGGTGTACCTCACGGAGTCTAAGGCACTCCTGAACAGTTACGGGACGGTGGTTCTGCAAGTTTTTCGCATCCACCTGAACAGTTACAAAGTTGATTAAGGAAGACGAATAACAGTATTTCGAGGCTGCCCCGGATCAAACACCAGGGTAAAAGAATCGGCCAGATGTAACTCTTTTAAGCGTTTCATATTCGCTGATTTCATTCCCCGAAAAACAGATTCATCTCTTGGTGATATTGCAATCTTTATTCTTTGTCCACTCCCGGCAGAAGAGAGGAGACTTCTTACCCGTCTGAACATGAGCCTTGCCTGCACCAGCTCACCAAACGCTGGATGCCAGGGCCCGGCAATAAGTGAGTTCTCAAGCTCTGGTCCCGCCTGCAGCCCCATCCTCACCACATTGATTGCCGCAGTATCAAAGCGGTTCTTCATCCAGGCTGCCATGAGTACCGCTTTTTCAAGACTGAGCGGCTGATATTTTCCTGCCGCATACATCTTGGCAAGCGGGCTGTTTTTTACGACAAGCACCGGGTAGATGCGCACAAAATCAGGACGCAACGCTATCACCCCGGCAACTGTTTGCCGAATATTTCTGCGGGATTCTCCCGGCAGTCCGACCATGAGCTGAATACCGATTTCCATTGCGCTTTCATGCAGCAGATCCATGGCCTTAACCACATCCGCCGGGGAATGCCCCCTTGCAGATGCCGTCAACACCTCATCTGCAAGCGACTGCACACCGAGTTCGACAATCCCGACGTGATGCCGCCTCAGAAAGGCAATTGTCGGCCGGTCGATATAATCCGGACGGGTCGACAATCGAAGAGTTGCCACCCTGCCCTGTTCAATAAAAGGCGCAACAGCAGTAAGCAATTCCTCCTGTCTTTTCCTGGCAAGGCCGGTAAAGCTACCGCCATAAAAAGCAACCTGTACCTGCCTGCTCGTATTGTTGTCCCGCTCAAGCCATGTTTGAACAATCTCTTTGACATCACTCCCCGAAACAGGAGGTTCTGTATAGCCGCTTATGCGACGCTGGTTACAGAATACACAGCAATGTGGACACCCCTCATGGGGGATAAAAACGGGAATAACCAGCGGCATGACAGCTTAACTCAACATGGCCCGATAATTACTTCTGTTTGAAATGTACGGATTTGATAAATTCGGCACAATCCTGTTCTACTGCTTCCGTTGCAGGGGGATACGAACATCCTGTAACAAAAACCCGGGTTATCCCGGTGCCGTTAGAGGACTGCAATGTCTGCTGTGTCCCGGCAACAGGTTGCTTTATAACCACCCTGTCACCTTTGCTTACAGGTTTTCCGGAAAATTCTCCCGTCTTTTCAAGCAGATCATGCCAGCTGACCTTGTACCGGTCCTTCCCGTAAATACCCGGTTGAAAATAGGGCTGTACCCGATATTGCATTTTTGCGCCTTTCACCGGGAACAGCTCAAAAACCACGAGATCCTCAGCAAGCAGTTTCCAGTTATCATAGCCCATGTGCAGATGAATTGCGGAATCATCATTAATTTTATCGTTTGTAAAGCTTATTGAAAAATCGGGGAGAGAGACCCGGAGATTGCCATCGGACATTGTGATACTGCTGGTATGAAGAAACGTGGGCAGGTACTCTTTACCAAGAGAAAAATACTCCTGCCAATCTGCAACAGTTCCTTCATAACCAACTGTAACCTCGTTAAATCCCTCATGAATACTTTCAAAATACCCATATTTTCTATACGTGTTCCGTTTGCGGTCAAAAAGACAAACAACGCCTTTGGGATACGGCAGGCAGGCACTGTAGATAAACATATCATCATAGGGTAATTCCCAAAGAGCTGTTATCCATGCCCGTCCCAGTTTATCCCTGACAACTTCCTTGTTTTCCGGCTCGCCAAGACTTGTTATGGGAATCTTTTCCGTTCCAATCTGCCGGGACAGGGAGACTGCTTTCAGCGTGCTGTCCATTACGGCTCCTGGTGACTCAACAAACTCCTTGAGGCTGATATCCTCTGGCTTTTCCACCAATACCTGCAGGTCAGTGACCACGCCACGGGTTCTAAAGACATTCTGATCAACGGAAATAGGAATTTTTTCTCCAAGCCAGCCATCCACGCTCCAGGTTGTAAAATCCTTACCCGGCACCAGCACGCCAAGACCTTTTACCAGGGATTGTTTCCTGAGATAATTCCGGAACCGTTCCCCTCGGGGAAATCCTTTCTCTTTAACCTGCGCATTAAGCTCCTCTGTGAGAATGCTTAAATGGTGATTCAGAGAATCCTGTGAGGCTCGGGCAAGATCAGGGATAGAAGAAGGTAAAGGAGCTGTAAACGACCAGTCGCGAAGCACAGTATCATCCACACCCATAATACCTACCTGTACATTCCGCCTGTGAAAAACCGCCTTGTCACCAAGATTGTCCAGCTCACCTATAGGAACGGCAATATTATAATTCTCGCTCTGGTTTTTCTTAACAATCAGGCCGACAACCTTCCCCTGCAGGTTGAGCAACGGGCCTCCGCTGTTGCCCGGAGAAGCAGGAGAGGTAAAACGAATATCCTTCCATTTACCAAATTCACGTTCCGGGGTAAATGACGCAACCTGACCAGCCCGATAGGCGATGCCCTCCCCCTGTGCGTTACCAACGGAAAACACGGTATCACCAATTTCAACATGACCATCAATCTCGAGGGGGGTAATCTTTTGGGGATATTTTTGAAGATCAAAAACCACCATGTCCCGGACTGTCGAATACTTCCTGATCTTGTTAATGGCAAAAGTTTTTCCCTGGCTGTCACGGATATAGTACTGCTGAAACAGGGAAAAATACATGAGCGGCATCACATGAGCGGCTGTCATCAGTTCCTTGTTATTAATAAAAAACGCAGTACCTATACTGAAATACTTTTCATTTCTTTCAACATAATCCAGCTTGTCAAACGGCAGCTTGCGAGCATAGGTAATACGATCACTCTCAAGCTTTGGAGTAACAATTTCGTAAATCCCAAAATTGATTTCACTGATTAACGCCTTATCCAAAAACGAAATATTATTCGCCGCAGCCCGCCCGAGGGGTATCTGGGCCAGCACAATACATGAAAGCAGTAAACACATTTTCTTGAGCATTCTTCTCATCTGCAATAACCATAAAAGTTAAACAATTTATTCTGCCCTGAGGCCGGTGATAGCCAGCAAATAACTCAGGAGTTTATTATTTTTTCTGCCGCAGAAAATCCAGAGCTGCCCTTGCTGCCTGCTGCTCCGCTTCTTTTTTATTGGAAGCACGCCCAGCCCCCAGAGTTTTGTCACGAAAGTGGACAGATACCGAAAAAATCCTCGCATGAGCCGGGCCGTCTTCTGCATCCAGAACATAGGTTGGCCCTTCATTAAACTGTTCCTGCAACATCTCCTGCAAGCCGCTTTTTGCGTCCGTTGTCGTCAGGGTGTCTCCGCGTTCTTCAACCAGCGGGCCAAAGACGCGCTGCACGTAATCCTGGACAACATCGTAACCGCCATCAAGAAACATAGCCCCGACCATGGCCTCATAAGCGCAGGAAAGAATGGAGGATTTCTCACGGCCCGAAGAGGCATCTTCCCCCCGCCCCAAAAGAATATATTTGCCAAGATCAACGGCACGGGCCATTTCCGCAAGCCCGGACTCATTGACAAGGGCTGAACGGATTCTTGTCAACTTACCTTCCCGCATTTCTGGAAACCGGGTAAAGAGCAGATGTCCGACAGTCAGGTCCAGCACAGCATCCCCTAAAAACTCCTGGGTTTCATTATGACAACCGCAGTCCAGCCGTTCAAAAGCAAAAGAGCTATGCACCACAGACACCTGCAACAACTCAATATTACTGAATTTATACCCAATCTTCTTTTGCAATTCTTCAAGTTCATTTTCGTGATCCTGAATCAATGCCCGTAATGTGGTTCCCATTATCCTTTAATCCTGAAAAACAATATTTGTTGTTTTCGACCAGCCTTTCTCTAAAAGAACTTTAACAAGTGGCATTTCTCCTTGTCAAAATCATAAACTATGGTATAAAGTGCCGCTACATAATAAGGCGACGTAGCCAAGCGGTAAGGCAGAGGTCTGCAAAACCTTTATTCAGCGGTTCAAATCCGCTCGTCGCCTCCAGTATAGTCAAGGGTGTTAAAAAATATTTTTTAACACCCTTTTTCTTTGTCCGGTATCGGCCCGCAACTTCTTGTAAACAAGTCCTGTCAGCTTAAAAAAAATCGCTGCTCAACATAATGACGAGCACCGCGGCTATTGAGGACACTGGAATATAATACAAACTCATCCACCTGAAATGGCTCTGTCATAAACAGACTGTTCTGCTCCAGAAATCTCCCCACCCGTGCTGCAGGAGTATTTTTCAGCCGGGCAAGGGTTATATGGGGAGCAAATTTTCGTTTTTCCAGGGCAATCCCTAACGGCAACAAAACGGATTTTATCTTCTTGTGCAAGCGACTCAACGACGCATTGCAAACAACGCCTGCCCAAACGACCCGTGGCTTTTTTCGAGGCGGGAAAAAACCCACTCCATCAAGCTGCAGGGTAAAGGAAGGAAAATCTACCCGAGCAAGGGCGTCACGGATATCCGGATACATACCGCCTTCCACCTCTCCTATAAAACACAGACTCAGATGCAGTTGTTCTTCAGGAACCATACGTGCACCCGGAAGCCCGTAACCAAGCCGGGACAACCTGCAGCGAACGTCTTCGGGAAGATCAAGAGCAACAAAAAGACGCATGGGAAAATAAATGAGAGTTCAGTCCGCTGGCTTACAAAGCAGGATCTTGCCAGTCAAGACCGATATCACAGGAACCGGCAGAATGGGTTAAAGCGCCCACCGAGATAATATTAACCCCTGTCTCTGCAATGCCGCGTACGGTTTGCAGATTCACCCCGCCAGAGGCCTCAACCAGGGCACGGTTATTGATCAGACTCACAGCCTTCCTTAACAGGGTATTGTCCATGTTGTCGAGCATGATAATATCCACACCGCAGTGCAGACATTCTTCAACCTGTTCAAGGGTATCTGTTTCAACCTCAATGGCAATGGTATGGGGTACCTGCTGCCGCACCTTTTCCACTGCCCGCCGTATGGAGCCACAGGCGGCAATATGGTTGTCCTTGATCAAAACCCCGTCACTCAGGCTATAACGGTGGTTTCTGCCGCCTCCCGCCCGGACAGCGTATTTTTCAAGCATCCGCATCCCGGGCGTGGTTTTACGGGTATCAGTAATTACCACATCAAGCCCTTGCACCGCATCAACATAGCTGCGGGTAAGCGTTGCAATGGCACAAAGACGCTGGACCAGATTCAAGGCAACCCGTTCACCACGCAGCAGCACCCGCACCGAGCCGTTGAGCCGCATCAGGATTGCGCCCGGTTCGACCCTTGCTGAGTCGGGCATCACATCTTCAAAGTTGACTGCAGAACCGCCAAGCAAGCTGAAAACACGCGAGGCAACCCTTTCCATGCCTGCA
The DNA here is from genome assembly GCA_003978695.1 of Desulfobulbus sp. GTDB lineage: Bacteria > Desulfobacterota > Desulfobulbia > Desulfobulbales > Desulfobulbaceae > Desulfobulbus_C. The sequence continues at coordinate 14,542 of QNYF01000175.1, forward strand.
ACAACAAGTCCTTCACGGGCCTGCAAACAGACGCTGGCCGTAGCAGAATCATCAAAGATCGCATCTGTTGTAATATCTCCATGCTCCAGATCTTCACGAATAAATCCACGGAGTTGGTCATCGAGCAGGTAGCTATCCATACGTATTCTCTCCTGACGAACAGATTACTGCAGTTTCCTCAGCCGGGCCTTTGATTCAGCATTCTTTGCCAGCCGTGTTTCCAGCTCTTTCTGCTTGGCTTTTTCTTTGAGAATGACTGCCTCGGGGGCATTATCAAGAAATTTCTGATTCCGGAGTTTGCCAATCACCCGAATCAACTCCTTGTCAATTTTCTTATGCTCACGGGCCAGTTTTTCAAGCTCGCCCTCCACATCAATAAGCCCTTTAAGCGGGACAAAGACTTCCAGGTCTTCAACAAGTACATGCCCTGCATCATCAGGGACGGTTCCCGAAGGCATAATGTGGAGTTCTTCAGTTCGGGTCATTGAACAGATTGCAGCGCTGAACTTATGAATAAGCGCTTCTTTATCAGCATCAGCACAGAGTATAGATGCCTGAATCTTTGCTGTGGGATGGACATCAGCTTCACTGCGGATGGTACGAATGGCCGAAATCACTCCCATGAGCAGTTCCATGGCCTGATCAGCATTCTCATTATGCCACTGACTGTTTTCCTTCGGAAACTTCTCAAGCATTATGGTGCTGCGCTCACCAGGTAGCTGGCTCCAGATTTCCTCGGTGACAAAAGGAGTGATTGGGTGCAGCATTATCAGGATGTTTTCCAGTACGCAGAGCAACACCCCTTTGGCATTATTTCGTGCCTGTTCATCATCTCCATACAGATCACCCTTTATCCATTCAAGATACCAGTCACAGAATTCATGCCAGGTAAACTGGTAGATACTTGAGGCTACATCATTAAAATTATACCCGTCAAGGGCCGCTCTGACCTCTTGTACTGTTGCATTAATGCGGCTTAAAATCCATTGATGCGGCAGAGCAAGTGAAGAAGGATCACCTGCGACCTCAACGATTGCCGGGTCGCTGTCCTTAATGTGCATCTGGGCAAAACGGGCAGCGTTCCACAGTTTATTGATAAAGCGGCGGTATCCCTCCACCCGTTCCTCATCCATCTTGATCTCACGGCCCTGAGCCGCAAAAGCTGTCAGGGTAAAACGAAAGGCATCGGTACCAAACTGGTCAATCATTTTCAGCGGATCAATAACATTGCCGGTTGATTTCGACATCTTTTTACCGTGCTTATCCCGCACAAGCGCATGCAGATACACATCATGAAAAGGCACTTCATCCAGTAGATGCAACCCCATCATCATCATCCGGGCAACCCAGAAAAACAAAATATCAAAACTGGTTATCAGTACAGATGTGGGATAAAATGTCTCAAGCTCTCTGGTATCATCTGGCCAGCCGAGGGTAGAAAAAGGCCATAGAGCCGATGAAAACCAGGTGTCAAGCACGTCTGTTTCCTGGGTCAGGTTACTGCTGCCGCATTTTGAGCAGACATCAGGAGCCCTGGTGGCAACAATCAGTTTTCCGCATTCCTCACATGTCCAGGCCGGAATACGATGCCCCCACCAGATCTGCCGTGAAATACACCAATCCCGGATATTATCCATCCAGGAATAAAAGGTATTGTACCAGGTGTTGGGGTAGATTTTTATTCGTTCATCACGCACCGCAGCAACTGCTTTATCAGCAAGCGGACGAACCGAAACAAACCACTGCTTGGATGTTGTCGGCTCAACAACGGTTGCGCAGCGATAACATTTGCCAACGGCATGTTGATAGTCTTCTATCTTTTCAAGAAACCCCTGTTCTTTGAGGTCACTTACAATCTGCCTGCGGCAGGCAAAACGGTCAAGCCCCTTATATTTTCCGGCATTCTCATTCATTACACCATGATCATCCATGATCTTGATACGCTCAAGGTCGTGGCGAAGACCAATTTCGTAATCATCCCGGTCATGGGCAGGTGTTACCTTGAGCGCGCCTGTACCAAACTCCCGCTGGACATGATGATCAAGGACAACCGGAATGACCCGGTCTGTCAAAGGCAGCCTGATCCCTATTTTTTCAAGTCCCGTGTACCGCTCATCCTCTGGATGGACAGCCACCGCCGTATCACCGAGCATTGTCTCGGGCCGGGTTGTAGCGACAATAACCTCCCCTGAGCCATCGGCATAGGGGTAACGGAGATGATAGAGTTTGCCCTCTGTGGGATCGTGTTCCACCTCGTCATCAGCAAGTGCTGTATGGCAGCGTGGGCACCAGTTGACAATATAATCTCCCTTGTATATAAGACCTTCGTCAAACAGCCGGACAAAGACCTCACGTACCGCTTTGGAAAGCCCCTCGTCCATGGTAAACCGTTCCCGGTCCCAGTCACAGGAGGCACCCATACGTTTGAGCTGATTAATTATTGTGCCGCCTTTTTCCTCACGCCAGTCCCAGACCCGTTCAATAAACTTATCTCTGCCCAGGTCATGGCGGGTTTTGCCTTCGCTGGCAAGCTGTCGCTCGACCACGTTCTGGGTGGCAATCCCGGCATGATCCGTACCCGGTATCCAGACCGTATTATCACCTTTCATGCGGTGGTACCGGATGAGTAAATCCTGCAAAGTGCAGTTAAGCGCATGACCAATATGGAGCACACCTGTTACATTTGGCGGCGGAATAACTATGGAAAATGAATCCCTCCCTTCCTCCATGGTGGCAGCAAATGTTTTCTGCTCCATCCAATGGTCGTACCAGCGGGTTTCTACTTCAGCAAATTCGTAAGCCTTGGGCAAATCGTATTTTTCAGACATTTTTTTCTGTATTTTTAAATATCGATACTATTTATTATCACGGATCTTCCGCACAGGGGAAAACCCCTCAGAGATGACCCGCAGAACAAGTTTCAGTATAGGGAATATCAACACCGATGGGAAGGTAAATCAATCGGGGAATTTTGACAAGCTTTCAAGGAGCAGAGAAACAATACTCTGCCTATAACACTGTCCACGGTTTGGGCATGAAAATCTGACTGTAAATGCCAAGTGCGTAACGGTCTGTCATCCCGGCTATGAAATCACAGACATGCCTATGAAGCTTTTTTTCCTCTTCAGGAGTGGTTGGTCGGCTGCGCTTAACCCAATCGGTTATTTCCCCACGGGGAAATTCATGCTCAAGAAAAAATGCGTACAGATCCCGAATAACCTTCATGGCTTTTTCAAACTCATCATGAACCAGCTGATTTCTATAGACATTATCGTAGAGAAAACTTCGCATCTCCGTTATTATAACCTGCATCATGCTGCTTAAATGCAAATTGCCGTCATCAAGACGCAGGGTCTCGGTTATCAGGTCTCGTACCATGGCGTCAATACGGCGGGAAGGATTATCCCCCACCACCTGACGCAGATGGGTCGGAAGATCCGTCTCCTTAATCATCTCAGCCCGCAGCGCATCATCCATATCATGATTGAGATAGGCGATAATATCCGCTACCCGTACCGCCTGCCCCTCCAGGGTGGCGGCAAGCTCTGTTGAGCCAGCAGGCAAAATATCCCGATACCCTTTGGAGTGTTTGATAATTCCGTTGCGGACTTCCCAGGTAAGATTCAGCCCCTGGCCATGATTTTCCAGAAAATCAACAATACGCAAACTCTGGTGATAATGCTTAAAGCCGCCCGGATGCAGATCATTTAAACTGTACTCACCGGCATGACCAAAAGGTGTGTGGCCAAGATCATGGCCAAGAGCAATGGCCTCGGTAAGATATTCGTTAAGGTGCAGACAGACAGCAATGGTTCTGGCAATCTGGGAGACTTCAAGAACATGGGTAAGGCGGGTCCGGTAATGATCTCCAGTAGGGGCAAGAAAAACCTGAGTTTTATGCTTTAAGCGGCGAAACGTCTTGGAATGCAGGATACGATCCCGATCACGTTGAAAAACTGTGCGCAGGTCACAGGTGTCGATCTCTTTCTTAAAACGCCCCCGTGATTGGCTGCTCTTACAGGCAAAGGGCGACAGAATCTGCTCTTCCTGTGCTTCCAGCTCACTGCGAATACTCAAAGTCATCCCTCCCCAAGGAAATACAATCAGTTAAACTGATTTGATCTTTTAGCAACAGCGAAGAAGAAGAACAAGGATTTTTTTGCAGGATTACTTCAGGTTGCAACAATAATGAAAAATCAAACCTGTAAAAACAGTGTCATTCCGGCCGATTACTTCGCCTCCAGCTGTTTCAACCTGAGCTGGAGGGTTATCCTCGCATTCAACTCATCGAGCTGAAGCGGTTTGTGAATATAATCGACAGCTCCGAGCATGAATCCACGGTGTACGTCTTCACTCTCAAAAGTTGCTGTCACGAAAAAGACAGCCATATGACAGGTGGCGGGATTCTGTTTTATTTTTCTGCAGATTGCATAACCATCCTCTCCGGGCATTTTCACGTCAAGAAGAACAATATCCGGCTGGAGCTGACTGGCCAGCAACAACCCTTCTGCTCCCGAAGAGGCAACGGATACTTTGTAATCCTTCCCCAGAATCGACTCTGCCAGGTTAAGATACGCTTTGTCATCGTCAACAAACAGGAGATGATATCGGGAGGTATCCAGAACAGCTTCGGCAACAGCGCCCCCGCCAGGGGAAAGAAGTGCGTCAGGAGGCATGACATTACCGCAGATACTGCAGGACAGGGGCTTCTCTCCAGAATTATTTATTCTTTCCGAACTGACATTGTTTCTCCCACCGCATTTTTTGCAGAAAACAATTTTCATTTTACACTCTCATCCGTTTTTTTTCTCAGCATTTTTTGTAGTGACGCAGAAATCGGGCGAAAAGGCCATTTATGGACGAACACTTTCTAACAAAAATACCCTGATGAGCATCACTACACTCCGTCTCCGGCAGCATTCCAGGCTTCATCCAGACGTATTTCAATATAGTCAATTAAGGTTTCATCCCGTTCCTCAAGATCAAAACAAACAGCATTTTCACCCTGGAGTCCTCCCGGTACAGAATCTCCTCTTTTTTCCGGATCAGTAACCATTTTCTCATAAAAACAGATTGAAAGCCACCGGGGGGAGTCTTCTATGACATCGACCATGACAAACACGCTTTTGTCCTTTTGATTGAAAGACGATGCTCTTAAAGAATATGTAACACCCGGACGGGATACGAAGTCAAGGGCTACTCCTTCTTTTTCAGATAAACATGCTTTGAAATGAACAAAAACTTCTTTGGTTTTTCCAGATGTTTCCTGCCACTGGTCCAGAAAGCTCTCAAGCTCCTGTTGCTGTTGTTTTTTCATTGTTTTATCAATTCATTGAAGAAAACCATCACAGCGCATCTGGTATCCCCAGTTGGCCAGTCCCGCTATCTACGGATACCGGCAATAAACCTGTTGGAAGATTCAATGGCGGTATTCATCTTCTTTATCAGGGTGTCAATTTCCCCCTCAAGATTTGCGAACTCGCCCTGTAAAGAGCCTATTGCCTGAGCATTGAGATTATGCTTTAAAAAGAGCACGTTATCCAAAAAAATACTTAAAACAGGCGACATACTGGCTTCTGCCTGATGCATGCTTCGCAGCATTTCCGAATATCTGCTCCGGGTTTTACGGAGTTGGGCTTTACTTGCGCTCTGCAGTTCTTTGTTATGGTACAGGGTGATTTCGTCTTCCCACTCATCAAAGAGTGCGTCCGCAACCGATTCCACCTTGCGGATTTTTGCGGAAACCTTATCGGCGACAGCTTCACTAGCTTTGTATTCGCTGTTCAGGCGGTCATAGGCTTTTTTCAGATCCGTTTCCTTAAGCTTAACCACGGAGTCAAACTGCTCCAGGGCTGACTTAAACTGTTCCTGGGCCTCAGCCTGGGTATCACGGGCCGCTTCGACCCGATCGACCATGATATCCCGTTTATGAATCCCTACTTTTTCCATGGCCGAATAATAGGGATGCAGACACCCGCTCAAGAGTACCGAACTTCCAACCAGCAGCAAAACACCCATTACCCGAATAAATAATACCTTTTTCATTTTTTCCTCTTTCATTCACTATTTTATGTAACACATAGTTGCTATTCAGTTACAGACCACAAGTTATGCCAAAGTCGTGATGCTGCCTGAATAATTACACATATTTCTTCAAAAAAAACCATCACAGAGTTATGTGAAAAGTCAATCCCTGCCGTACAGGGCATCAAGCAGGAGCGCGAGGTGGATAACCTCTGTTTCTTCCTGACTACGGGCAAATCCCTCCTGGTACTGCATCAGGCAACCTGAACAGGTTGTTGTTACGTAATCCGGCTGATGAACAAGTGCACCTTCCGCTGTTTTCGCAAAAATTGCTGCCGATGAAGCCGGGTATGCCAGATGAAAAAGCCCTCCCTGCCCACAGCAGGAAGAACCCTGGCAGGATTCTACAACCTGAAGGCCCATTTTTTTGAGAAGTTCACGGGGCGTCTGCCGCCCTTTCCCGGTAAATTTCAGATGACAGGGATCATGATAAAATACTTTTTTCCCTGTTTTCTTCCGGTCCGGGGTCGGCAATGAGGTCCTGAAAAAATCGGTGAACTCCCGGACCCGTTCAGCAAACGCGCATGCACGCTTATGCCATGGATCATCAGGTGCAAACAAGTCCGGGTAGGTGAAAAGATGCGAAGAACAGGAGGCGCAGGATGTGATAATCATCTCTGAAGAATCGGCAAAGACCTCAATATTTTTTTTGGCAAGTTCCCTGGCCTGCTCCCGCGAACCACCACTCCATGCCGCAAGCCCGCAACAGGTCTGCCCCTCTGGCGCTGCACTGGAAAGTCCGCATTGCTGTAATAGTTTTTCTGTGGCCGTTGCCACGGAAGGTTGCAAATGCCGGGCAAGACAACCTGTAAAATAGAGGATTTCTCCCTGAGAAGGAGTTTGTCGTAAAGAGACAACAGGTGCTGGTGAGCGATCTTCCAGCAGGCCGAGTTTCAGGCGAAGCCCGGAGGCGGCAGGTAACGCATTGAGTTTTCTAAGACTGATACCCGCCCTGACCAGACCTTCCAGCAAAGCAGGTTTTGCCAGCACC
>QNYF01000200.1 GCA_003978695.1 Desulfobulbus sp.
CCACGACTTTTTTTCTAACTGTTCAGGTGGAAGCTGAAAACTTGCAAGATCGCCGGCCTGTAACGTAGAGCTGTTTACGGATGCCTCAGATCCGGAGTCTACGTGTTCCTTTCAGTTTAAGACTTGAAGCGTGCTTGTGTGCTATTTAAGCAGGCTTACATGGACAAAAAGAGGTGCTTCCTGTGCTTCCTGAAGAGGTCCTTTTTTTGCTGTAAACGTGCATAAGCTGAATGATGTACTGTTCTACCATGGGGAATTATTTGAGGCAAACAGAGAAACGTTTGATTCTGGCTCTACGCTGGTGTTTTTCCCCGCCACCAGGAGGCCGCCACGCCAACAGCAGCAATGACGGCTGCTGCCTGAAATGATTTATGCAGAGAAACGATGAACTGGGCTGTGTATTCCGGCTGAAAATCCTTCATGTCCAGACCGCCTGTTAATCCGGAAAACGTGAGCGTGAAAAGCAATCCGGCGAGTGCGGTACCGGTGAGCATGCCCAGATTGCGTGCTGTTGCCAGCAGGCTGGAGGTTACACCCGCCTGCTGATGATTTACACCGGCAAGAGCTGCTGCGGAATTAGGCGATAAAAACATGGCCTGGCCAAAGCCGAGAACAGCAAGCAGAGCTGCAACCTGTAAAGGAGGTGTGACAGCGGAAATAGAGGTCAACAGCAGGAGTCCGACCAGGCATATGCCAAGACCCGTAGTAGCGACAATTTTTGCGCCAATGCGGTCGTGGAGCCTGCCGGCAATCGGTGAAACAAAAAAAACACAGAGCGGAAGGGCCATCATTACGTATCCGGTCTGATCGGCTGAAAGTCGTTTGACTGCTCGTAGATAAAAAGGAGTGAGCAGGAGAACAAAGAATAAAACGCTGAATGAGAGCATACCGCTGAGCATGGCCATGAAAAAAAAACGTCGCCTAAAAAGCTTTACCGGAAGAAGCGGATAGGGCTGTCGCAGTTCATTGAGAGCAAAAACGAACCAGAGGACCAGTGTCAGGCATATTCCGCCAATAAAAAGGGTGCTGTCTGCTTTGGAGGAACAGCAGATGGCTGTCGCATGCGTGGTCATAATGAGAGTCATGCTGATAGCACAGGCCCAGAGCAGGGCACCAAGGCTGTCAAAGGGGTGTTTTATTATCTGAGCGTCGGGAGAGGTCGTGTTGCGTGGCTGGCAGGTTTGTTTCCCAAAAAAATAGACCAGTAGTCCTATGGGGACGGTGACCAGAAAAATCAGCCGCCAGTTGGCCCAGCGGATCAGTATACCGCTGAGAGCCGGTCCGGACATCAGCCCAAGCGAAGTGGCAATACCAATCATTCCCAGACCCCGGCCAAGTTTTTCCTGGGGAAAAACTGATTTAATCAATGCCGGTCCCACGGCCATCATCATGGACGCACCCAGGGCCTGTATGAAACGGAAAAAAATCAGCAGATATATCCCGGACCCGAGAAAACAGAGGAAGGAACCAATGGAAAAGATCAGAGCACCTGTGGTGTAAATCTTTTCCTGTCCGTATTTTTTTGTCAAATTCCCCCAAACCAACAGCATAATAGTGATTGTGAGCAGGTAGATGAGGACTACCCATTCTGTGAGCGCAAGAGATGCGGAAAAGTTCTTCATTATGCTGGGAAGAGCCACATTGAGCATGGAGCTGTCCAGCGTGGACATAAATACTCCTGTGGCTACCAGTAAAAGAACTTGTGTGTGTTTTTCCATAAAAGCAGTATTCATTCTCCGACTTAAAACCCCAGGTTTAAGCACATACTCGCATGTCGTGAGCGTGAAGAAAAGAAGATATGTGTGATCTTAAGTTACTTCATGTCCAGGTATTGCAGGGTGGTTCCTTCAGCCTTCCAGAAGAACAGGGGAGAGTTGTTTTTGTTTTCAAGGGAATAAACACGTGTTGTCGCATGTTGTGTTGTGGTGTTACTGAGCTGATAATCTACCGTGTATCTCCTGCTGAGCGGAGTTTCCCACAATGTTGTGAAACCGGAACCGTTCCATTGAAGAGCTTTGATTGATGTCCCCTTAAAGAAACGGAGTTGTTTGAAGTAGTTGATGGTGGAGGCCCTGTTCTGGCCAATAATGATTTCCGGGCGGCCGTCACCGTTGATATCCCGGGCTATGAGTCGTGAATGCATGTAAAGAAGGGTTCGATCTCCTGCTCTGTCACGGGTGACATCACCCAGAAAGGTTTTACTCGCCCCGTAGGCGACGTCACTTTCCCAGACCCTGTTCCCCTCCTGATCCAGAATGACGAGCTGGTCATTTTGCCTCAGGCCCGCAATTTCCATGTTGCCATCCTGATTCAGGTCGAGCCGGATAAAATCAAACAGGTTAAACCCGTCGGGGACATTAAGCTTTTCCTGTTCTTCGATTTGTCCTTCTTTGTTCAGTGTTAACTGGTAGAAATAGGGAGAAACAGGGGTGATTGAACTCCCTTTCTGGCCAATCAGGATTCTTTCTCCTTTTGCGTTGAGTCCAGGGCGCAGGTAAAAGGGAACGGATTTTTCCAGGGTGTGAAATGTTGAACCGTCCCATTCCAGGATAAGAGAGGTTGGCCTGTTGCCGCTGTTTGCGGAAATATACATCTCCTGCAAACCATTGTTGTTGAAATCTCCCAGATTGATGGCATGAGGAGAGAGATAACTGGCCAGAGGATAGTCAGCAATATGTTGAAATTTGCCAGCCGCAAGATGATAAATGGCAAGGTTACCATGCCCAAGCAGGATTATTTCTTCTAGGGAATCGTTGTTGATATCTCCTGCAGCAAGAGCAATTGCGTCAGTCTCGATAGGAGTTTTTGCCTGGGCTGCAATGGTTTTGTCGGCAAGACTATCTGCGCCGACAGTTGAGGTGCCGGCAGCGTGTGTGTATAATCCTTCCTTAAAGGCCCGATCCGGATGTGCGGTTTGAAAAGCGCTGGTCCCTCCAGTGTCAAATGCCGTTTTTGTCTTTTTTTTGTTGTTTGTTTTATGGAGAATCTGATCGGCAATATCTATGGAAAGATCATCCAGTGCGGGGATAGCCTCGCCAAGAGAACTGATAGTCTTGCTGAAGGTGGCCGGAACCGGCCGGTTTTTACTGAACAGGTAGATGAGCAGTTCAAAATCAGTTTTCTGACGCTCAAGGCTACCGATGATGAGGTGATCTGCCTGCATATCGGTGAGCATGTTTTTAAGAGCATTTTGGTCTCCCTGCTCCATGAGGCGTGCAATCTCTCTGGTAGCATTGTTTTTATGCACTGCTGTTATCCCCGCCCGGTTTGCTACCCGTGACACAAGAACTTCTGTCAGTCCATTCTTCAGGTATTGACGGGGTTTATCTGTTGCTATTGTAAATGGGAGAAAAATGACTTTGTCCGGCGTTTGCAGGCTTTCATCCGCACTGAATCCTGGAGTACCAGCTGACAGTGCCAGAAGCAGGATGAGGGGAAAAAGGCAGGTCATTTTCAGAACATATTTTTTTTGAATGCAACTTGAAGAGAGAGCTCTGATAGGGAAATGTCGATGGTTCACTGTGGTCTCCTGTAGAAGGGGAGGGGCAATGTCGTAAGTATGGTATTTTCAGCCTGTTAAGAATAATCGAAATAGCTGTGAAGTACAGTGATTTTTAGAAAGGATTGTGTGCAACCTTTGGCAAGGTGCAGGAAAATGTGTTTGCAGGAATAGCGAGGATGCTTCAGTAGGAAAAACTAATAGACATGCCGCCATAAAAAACATCTTTATCTGCAGCATTGTTGGTGCCGGAAAAATTGCTCCCTGATGTCCCGTTATTTCTATCCGGTAATGTTCGTGACCATTGCAGTTCTGGCGTAATGGTAAAATAATTTTTATAGGACATCGGCAGATTGAGCAGCATGGAGAGTACGCGGCCGTCATGGTCGTCAAAGGGGTTTTTCATCAGCATGGCCTTGGAGCCAAAACCAACTGAAAACTCGTTGTTAACCTGATACGACGTGGACATATCAAGTGCCAGAAACCAGGGGTTGTCGCTGTGGATTGAATTCTGATTAATGGAATCCAGATCAAGAAATAAGGTGTCAGGTTCCTGATTATCCTGGAGAGATGTATAAATATACCCGGCGGAAAAGCCTAATTTTCCGGAAGAACCTGAATAGGAAAGAGTTATATTCTGTCCATTGAGCTGGTTCTGTTCAAAGGGAATACCCTTGAACAGATTATTTGCCTGTTCAACTGAAAAATCAAGTCCCTGAGTCTTGTCAGATTTGAGGCCATACATCCCCGCTGCCAGGAGGAGGCTGCTGACCGCACTGTCCCACTGGGTGGAAAAATCAGCACTGGTGCTTTCTTCTGCCGAGATGGCAACGTTGCCACCTGTCAGCATGAAAATGGCTGCAATGCAGAATGTAAGGAGTCGTTTTTTCATTACCTGGAGTATGTATATATTTTTTCCTTATAAGTAAATATACTGTCGGATTTTTAAAATCGCAATACAAAAATTTGTACCGGTCATGATAAATAACTCTGTCCGGATACTGATTGAGCGTGCAGAAGATGGCGTTGTGAGAACTGTGGACAGGTTTGTCAGGGCGTTAAGTCTCGATAATGATCGACAATGGCTGCTACCATGTCTGTTATCGTGTATTTATCCGGTTGGATATCCACCTTTAAACCATTTCTTGTTACAGTTTCGGCTGTAATCGGGCCAATGGCCGCAATCCGCACATTGGTCAGGAGCTTGTCTAATTCTTTTTTGTCAGCGGCATCCACCATCGTCAGAAAATTGGTAACTGTTGAGGAACTGGTGAATGTTACTAGATCTATCTCTCCCTTTGCCAGCTCTTCTCTGAGTTCCTCTTTGCGTCCCTGTGGTGGGACATTCTGGTACACAGGGGCAACTGTCACTTCTGCACCGGCATCATCAAGCATTTCCGGCAGGGTTTCCATGGCCTTCAAGGCTCGGGGAAGCAAAATGCGACTCTTCTGAACTCCGTTTTTAATCAGTGATTCTGCCAGCCCCTCTCCGGTAAATTTTTCCGGGACCAGATCCGCCCGGATACCGTATTCCATCAACGCTTCTGCTGTTGCCCGGCCGACAGCTCCAACACAACATGAAGCTAAAGCCCTGCTGTCCCGGCCTGTTGCGTTCAGTCGTTTGAAAAAATAGGTAATGGCGTTGAGGCTTGTGAACAGTATCCAGTCATAGCTTTTTATGCGCTCCAGGGCCTGATCAAGTTGTTGATAATCATCCAGCGGCTCTATGTGAATTGTCGAATACTCAAGGCATTCTGCCCCGTATTCCTCAAGGTGAGCGACCAGTTCACTTGCTTGAGCACGGGTGCGAGTGATAACCATCCTCTTGCCGAACAGGGGGCGGGTTTCAAACCAGTCAATACTTTTTCGCAGCTTGACCACCTCGCCGACGATAACAAGCGCAGGAGGCCGGATACCCGCTTTCTGTACCACATCGGTAATGGTTTCAAGTGTGCCGACAACTGAATGCTGAATCGGAGTTGACGCCCAGCGGACGACGGCCACCGGAGTATCGGGGGCACGTCCGTTATCCATGAGTTTTCTGGTGATTACAGGAAGATTCTTTATCCCCATGTAGATAACAATCGTGCCGGCACCCGTTGCAAGTTTATCCCAGGCAATGTTGGACTCTTTTTTGCCGGGAGCTTCATGGCCGGTAACAAAGGCCACCGAGGCGGTGTAGTCCCTGTGAGTTATGGGGATACCGGCATAGGTTGCAGCAGCGGTTGCCGACGTGACTCCGGGAACGACTTCAAATTCAATTCCGGCTTGAACAAGCTCTTCGATTTCTTCTGCCCCCCGGCCGAAAATAAAGGGGTCGCCGCCTTTGAGCCGTACAACACGTTTTCCCGCAGATGCCTGTTCAACCAGCAGCTGATTAATCCCTTCCTGGGTAAAGGCGTGCAGGCCGCCGCCTTTTTTGCCGGCATAGATAAGAGTTGCGTCATCCGGCACGTAGTTGAGGAGTTTCTTGTTAGCAAGATAATCATAAACGACCACTTCTGCCCGTTCCAGGAGATACTTACCGCGTAGAGTAATCAGCCCGGGGTCACCGGGACCTGCGCCGACAAGGTAGACTTTGCCGGTGGGGGCTGAATGTTTTATATGATTTTTCATGGCCAGCGACTATATCAGATTGCCTGGAGTCTGTCCACAATTGCGGCGGCAAGCAGGGGGATCATCAGTTCATGGTGGCCTGTAAAGTTATAGCCTTTACCGCCTTCAAGCGTTGGCCGGTGGACAACGTTTGTGGCAGGCCGGTAATGGCGAATAAAATCAAAATTGGCGGTGGTGAAATCTTTTACTTCAAAGCCCAGATTACGAACCACGGTTAATGCTTTGAGAAACACCTCCGGCAGCAGAACTGCTGAACCGATATTTATATAAACCCCGCCTTCCAGCGAGGACACCAGTCTGCTGAAGACCTGAAAATCGTGATAGCTTGTCTGGCCTATGGCGGCCCCGTCCGCACCTGGATGAATATGGATAATATCAGTCCCCACGGCAACATGGACGGTTACCGGGATATTCATTTTTTCTGCCTGGGCCAGCAGTGATTGATCGTTGTAGGGGAACTCATGTGCGAGCAGTGCCCTGCCAACAGCCTTGCCCAGACCGATGTTTTTTTCAGCACCCTGTTTGATTGCCCTGTTGAGTACTTCGCCTGTCTCGCGGGCAGCACCAAAGGCCCCGGCCCCTAAAACGTCGGCCACTTCTTCGGAAGTTCTCCCTACCATGGCAATCTCGGTATCATGAATGATACCGGCACCGTTCAGAGCTATGGAGGTAATGATTCCCCGCTTCATCAGATCTATCAGTATTGGGTTGAGCCCGACTTTTATGACATGTGCACCCATGCCAATCATAAGAGGGCGTTTGCTGCAAACAGCAGTAGCTGTACGCGTAATGAATTCCGGGAAATCAACTCCGGCGAACTGGCTGGGCAATCCTTTGATGAGTTCTGTCACTGTCATGCCGGGGCGAACAGGGCTTGCAAAATCTTTGACAGTTACCTTGGAATGACGGCCATGGACAGAATATGTCTGTAACTTGCTGAAATCAAGCGGTTCTGGAGGTGTCGTTGGCATGGTAAATAAATGGTTAGAAGTTGAGGGAACTGATCCTGGCGAATCTTTGCAGGAAATGAGAGTAAAGTCAACCGTGAAGCATGATCTGTCATGCAAACGATGTGAAATCAGATGCTTGGGAATGGAGTATTTGCCATAACCAGGAGTTGACTTACCTTGTGGATTTTGTAAAAATTAACCGTTGCAGGAAGCAATTATGTTCTGTCACCATCGCAGGTTGTTCGGTGCGTTTTGAACAGCTTTTTCAAATTGTTAACTTTGATGGATTCGTAAAAAGTCAAAAACCAAGTCTTCGATAACGCCAACTCAGGGGGGGGTACGAAGCAAAAAACATCAAATCTTCTAAGTCACAAAATATCAACATACTGATTTTTCGTTACTTTTAAAATATATGCCGGGGCACCCGGTTGGGGTGCTGAACAGTTGCAGACCACTGTTATGCCAAAGTTGTGGTGCTACCTGAATAGTTACATTATTTTTATTCTTATGTTGATGTTTTCGGTGGACCTGTATCAAAACTGGGTGGAAAGAAAACGGGAGCAGGCACCGATTAATCTGCGTCGTGCAAAGAATATTATTCTTGATGACGAGTAATGCCTGAGCAAGTATCTGCTGACAGTAGCTGAGGGTTAATCACCAAACAGTTCTTTTTCGACAATTTCACAGAGCACATGTTCTACCCAGAGGTGGGCTTCCTGAATGTGTGGTGTTTCGTCTGAAGGGACATTGAGAATATAGTCGGAACAGCTTGTTATCTCTGCAGCAGGTGCTTTTTGGCCTCCGGTGAGGGCTGCAGTGGTGAGCTTCATGTCTCGTGCGACTAAGAGTGCTTTGACGACATTTGGTGATGTGCCGGAGGTGGAAATTCCCAGTGCAAGATCACCTGGTTTTCCTAACGCCTGAATCTGTTTGACAAAAATAAGGTCATAGGAAAAATCATTCCCTATCGAAGTGATAACAGAGGTGTCAGTGGTCAGGGCAATGGCCGGGAGGGGGCTTCGGTTGATCAGGAACCTGTTGACAAATTCAGCGGCCATGTGCTGCGCATCGGCAGCGCTGCCTCCATTGCCAAAGAGAAGAAGTTTGCCACCGTTTCTGAAGGTGTCTGTTATCTGCTGCGAAAGAGCGATGATAATGTCGGCAGACTCTCTGGCAAAAGCTTCCTTTGCCTTGATTGACTGTTTGAGGTCGGTTGCAATGAGTGTTTTCATGGCTCCATTAATGAATAAATACTTTATGCTGTCAAATAAAAAAAGCGTTTTCAGGCCCTTGGCCAGAAAACGCTTTTTCACAATTTTCAGCACATACAATGCTTAGGGAAGCTGGCTGATAATTTCCTCGGAAATTTCTTTAATGCCTTTTGAACCGTCCACAGAAATGACTTTGGCATTGCTGTTATTCTTAAAGTAATTAACTGCAGCCATGGTTCCTGTTTTGTCGTCATAGTAGATGCCATGACGTTTGCCGATAGCATCTTCGTCCTGGTCATCAGCCCGGGCACTCAGCTCGCCGCCACACACGCGACAAACCAGTTTTCCGTCTTTTTCTACAGGTTTGATTGCTTCAAAAGCAATGTGGTTGGGATGGTTGTTGTCGTTTGCACAGAGGCGACGCCCCATGATGCGTTCTTTAGCAATCTGACGATCAAGAACGATCTCAAGTACATAGTCAAGAGCCATGCCGGATTCGTTCAGCGCCTTATCCAAAGCCTCAGCCTGTGCCAGGGAGCGGGGGAAACCGTCAAGCAACCAGCCTTTGTCTTTGGATTTTGCAAGAGTCTCAAGAACCATAGGAATGGTGATCTCATCAGGAACCAGGTCACCGCGTTCGATATACTCTTTGGCTTTTTTGCCAAGCTCAGTGCCGCCTTTGATGTGTTCACGGAAAATAGCACCGGATTCAATGTGATCCATGCCGTATTTTTCTTTGACGATAGCACCCTGGGTGCCCTTACCACTACCGTTTGGTCCAAATGCCAGAATGTTCATGTCCATCTCCTATGGGTTGGATTGAAATTAGAAATCCTGCTGACAGAGCAGGAAGAGCAATCTTTAAAAAATGAATGACCTCTCATTAACAGCTCACTATAACGCAACCGGCTGGGTTATGCTATCAAAAATGTGGCGCTATACTTTTTGACAACTCAGGCCAAAAAGGGTAGAAACGGGCGCAGGCAAGGATATTTAATCTCTAATAATTACAGTTGATACTTATGAAAACTATTTCTGTTGGACTCATTGGATTTGGCACCGTTGGCAGTGGTTTGGCTGAAGTGCTTCTTTCTCAGCAAGAGCGCCTTGAGCAGCGCAGCGGCCTGTCAATACGGCTTGCGAAAGTAGCTGATATAAACATGACCGAACTACCGCCTCAGTTTTCCGGGACAGTGTTGACAAATGATGCGGCAAACCTCATCAATGATCCTGAAATTGATATTGTTGTAGAACTCATCGGCGGTATTCAACCGGCCAAGACCTTTGTTATGGATGCTATTGCTGCGGGTAAGCATGTAGTGACGGCAAATAAGGCTCTGCTGTCCCAGGAAGGAAAGGATATTTTTGCTGCGGCTGCGGCCAGCGGTGTTGAAGTTGGCTTTGAGGCCAGTGTGGGTGGGGGGATTCCAGTTATTAAGTCGCTTAAGGAAGGACTTGTGGCCAACAAAATTCTGTCCATCATGGGCATAATGAACGGGACCGCAAACTATATCCTTACCCGTATGACCGATGAAGGTATTGATTTTGCGGATGTGCTAAAAGACGCCCAGGAGCTGGGTTTTGCCGAGGCAGATCCTACCTACGACGTGGAAGGAATCGATACCGCCCATAAGCTGGCAATTTTGATGACCATGGCGTATGGCATGAATATTACCCATAACGATATTGTGACTGAGGGGATTTCCCAGGTTGAGCCGGTGGATATTGAGTTTGCCAGAGAGTTTGGCTGCCGGATTAAATTGCTTGCCATCAGCCGCAATCATGGTGAGCATGTTGAGGCCAGGGTCCATCCGACCATGGTGCCGGAGTCTCATCTGCTGGCATCCATTAATGGTGCATATAATGCTATTCATTTTACCGGGGATACTGTGGGGAATGTCTTGCTCTATGGTCCGGGGGCAGGCAAAATGCCGACCGGGAGCGCAGTGGCAGCCGATGTAATGGACATTGCCCGTGACATCAGCTGTGGATCTGTTGGCAGGGTTCCGTCGCTGTCCTATCTTCCAAAAGAGATACAGGATATACCGATCACGCCCATGGAAGAGTTATCCTGCCCGTGGTATTTCAGGATTTCCGCAAGAGATGAGCCAGGGGTGTTGGCCGCAATTGCCGGAATTTTGAGTAAACACGGCATCAGCATTGAATCTGTCATTCAGAAAGGGCGGCAGGAGTCAGGTCCGGTTTCCATCGTTATTTCAACCCATATTGCCAGAGAATCGTCTGTCCTGGCAGCACTTGCGGAGATTGACATTTTGGAAGTTGTAAGCTCACCCACGGTAAAAATCCGAATGCTTGATGAAACAGCCGCCGCAATAGACTGATGAAATATATCCTTCTTATAGGTGATGGTATGGGAGATACTCCCGTGCCTGAACTTGGTAATAAAACCCCCCTTGAAGCAGCTCGAAAACCTGTAATTGACAGGTTGTGTAAAGAGGGGGAAGCGCTGCTGGTAACAACGGTTCCTGAGGGATTTCCTCCTGGCAGCGATGTAGCAAACCTCTCTCTTATGGGATATGAGCCTGAAAAGTATTACACCGGCAGGGCTCCGCTTGAAGCTGCCAGTATGGGTGTTGATGTCCTGGAGGATGAAATAGCCTTCCGCTGTAATCTTGTCAATGTCAGGTATTTGGGGGATAAGGTGGATATGATCGATTACAGCGCCGGTCATATCAGCACGGCAGAAGCGGATGAACTTATCAGAGCTGTTCAGGAGACATGCGGTACAGAAAAACTCACCCTGTATCCCGGTATCAGTTATCGTCATCTTCTCATCCATAAAGGAGCAGTGCCAAAGAGCCTGCATACCGTCCCTCCCCATGATTATATGGATCAGGACGTTACAGAATTTTATCGTCAATACATGGCGGTTGACTATCTGGCGGATCTGATGCGACGATCAGCACAGGTTCTTGCGGACCATCCTGTCAATCACAAACGGGTTGCCGAGGGGAAGCGTCCGGCCAATGCTCTTTGGATATGGGGAGAAGGGGCAAAGCCCTCCATGGAGTCTCTGGAGGAACGGTATGGAGTGAGCGGCAGTTTGATCTCTGCTGTTGATCTGCTCAAAGGCCTGGGCGTATGCAGCGGCCTGGAAGTGCTCGAAGTCGAGGGAGCAACAGGCTACATTGACACAAATTATCAGGGAAAAGTGGACGCCGCTCTGGATGCGCTTGCCAGAAAAGATTTTGTCCTGGTTCATGTTGAGGCTCCGGATGAGGCAGGGCATAATGGTTCGCTTGCCGACAAGTTACAGGCCATTGAAGATTTTGACGCAAAGATCGTTGCTCCCATTGTACGTGAAATGGACCGCCGGCAGGAGAAATACCGGTTGGTTGTTACCATGGACCATTATACTCCTCTTGCCAGGCGTACCCATGAAGACTGGCCGGTACCGATGTTTATTTATGACTCAACAGGTGTTGAAAATCCCGGTAGAGTGTCCTATACCGAGAAAAATATTCACAACGTTGTAAAGGCGTCAGGGGGGCGTCTTGCAGGAGGTGCAGATTTTTTCGCACGTTTTGTCAAGAAGAAGAGAGCTGCCCATGGCTGATTTACAGGCCAAAATGGTGCCGCCGGTTTTCACGGTTCAGTACAGAGTGTTGTATGTGGATACAGATGCCGGTGGAGTTGTTAATAACGGCCATTATCTCCGTTTTTTTGAAATGGGGCGCTCGGAGATGATGCGTAAATACGCAGTCCCCTACAGTGATATTGAGCAGGCCGGCTTAATTCTTCCGGTGACTGAGAGTTATCTTCGCTATAAGGCACCTGCTGTCTATGATGATCTTATTACCATCGCCACTTCCCTTGCAGGAATAAAACGAGTTTCCTGCAGATTTCATTATCGAATCACCTGTAAGCGTGAAGGGCGTGAGCGGCTGCTGGTCAAAGGGTTCACCAATCATGCCTGTGTCAACAGGGCGGGGAAACTTGTTCCCTTTCCCGACGGTCTGAGAGAGAAGATTGCCGCGATTCATCATTTGTAAAAAAAGAGAGATGGTGCAAATCAGAGTTGACAGCAGGAAAAAAATGGTCTATTGTGCCGCTCGCTGACGCGGGGTGGAGCAGTCTGGTAGCTCGTCGGGCTCATAACCCGAAGGTCGGAAGTTCAAATCTTCCCCCCGCTACCAAAA
>QNYF01000025.1 GCA_003978695.1 Desulfobulbus sp.
GGCAAAAAGAGGTTTGGACAACGTAAAGGAGTTATTTCTTGGAAAGCCGGACATGGGGACTGTGCGTATACTCCTTTTGAATAATGAACAAAATCAGCAGAGATGGAACATAAACTACTATACCATGGCAGGTAAAAAAGAAAAGACTCTCTCAAGATGACACGGGAGACAAAGATACTTGACGCTCCCGTGCCTTTTTTCTCACGTATATCCCTGATTATTCCACCGATGTGTCCGCAGCTACCTGCCCCTGATACGAGGGATCAGCACGCCAGCTGTTGGCAGTGCCAGACATAGCCGTGCCATCCATTCTCCGGTGCATCGCATTGTGGTTCATCATTCCCCATCGTCTCATACCGGAGTTCATCCGGCAATGGCTTGCCATGTTACCGTTATGATGGATACGGCTGGTTCCTGCATGTCCGCTATTATGTTGCCCTCTATATTCATGGGCAAGTGTTGCGGTAGCAAAAAGGGCCAGTCCAAGAGTGGTAAGTAATGCGATACGTTTCATTATGCTTCTCCTTAATGTGTTATTGTTTTTTATGATCAATAGGATCATCATTGTCGTTTGCTTGTAACTCTTCAGGAGGGTACGAAAAACTCACATAACCACCGTACTGTACCTGTTCAGGAGTGCCTTAGATTCGAAGTCTACGTTTCAATGTTCTTTTAAGACTGTGAAGTGTACTTATGCTACTTACGCAGGCTTAAATGAACGAAGAAGTAAACGTAGACTCCGTGAGATGCGACCTGAATAGTTACACGTTTTCCTTTTAAATAGCAGGAGGCGTGCCAGTTGTGAGCCGGTTTCTAACAATTTGATAAATATAATAGAAAATCAGTAAGATGATAGCTGAACAAGGTCAGTCTTCGTGGATATTATCAAGATGTGTTGTCTCAAAAATAGACAATGTACTGATGAAGATATCTTCGACTGCCTGGTTTTTAGGTACTGTTGTCCTTGCATCTTTGTCGTAGGGTAAAATTAAGTACCACAAGTCGACACACGGCAAAACAACCCATGGCTGCAGACAGGAAAAATGCCCCACTATTCGGGTAATTCGACAGATAAAAAAGAGGGGTGAAATGATGCAACATCCACTCTTAGTAACGGCATTTTAAACACAAGGAATAACGTGTGGTCTGTAACTGTTCAGATGTGCCCCATATTGTGACAAACAGGCCAACGAACTATAGACCGCCTATTTGAGGAGGCCTGATCGAACAAAGGTGGAGTGCCTGTGAAAATTACAAAAAAAAAGGACTTAGCCCGAAGACTAAGTCCTTGATGTATACTGGCGGGGCCGACGAGACTCGAACTCGCGACCTCCGGCGTGACAGGCCGGCATTCTAACCAACTGAACTACGACCCCAGTATCTTTGGTGGGCGGTACAGGGCTCGAACCTGTGACCCTCGGCTTGTAAGGCCGATGCTCTCCCAGCTGAGCTAACCGCCCCAAAGGATGAGGTGTATTTAGCAGTTTGCCCCCTGTCCGTCAAGCAAAAAAGGAGGAATGGGCAAAAGAGTTTCTCTCGAAAAAATATAAGAGGGCCTCTCTAACCAACACGTTGAAAAATATATGAATAAGGTTGCCTTTAGTGAGTCGGTGTATTATGGGCGGACAGGGTGACATCTTTATAAATTGCGTCCATTGAGACATCTTTAAATAACTCCTCACCGTTCCTGACAATAAGCGCCCTGACCAGCACATCATCTACATGGTCAACAAGGGTTATATCCAGGCTGTTTCGTATTTTTTGGGGGACGTCTTCAAGATCGCGCTCGTTCTGCTTTGGCATGAGGATACGCGTAATGTTTCCCCGTTTTGCCGCAAGCAGTTTCTCCGTAAGTCCGCCAATAGGCAAAACTCTTCCCCTGAGTGTTATCTCACCTGTCATGGCAAGCTGACGGTCCACAGGCAGTTTTAGCAGAGCAGACACTATAGAGGTCGCAATGGTTATTCCAGCGGAGGGTCCGTCTTTGGGAATCGCTCCTTCGGGTACGTGAACATGAATATCTACTGTTCGGTAAAAATCAGGATCCAGGCCTAATCGCATGGCTCGTGACCGAACATAGGAAAGTGCTGCCTGAACAGATTCCTGCATGACATCACCCAGCTTACCGGTGACTGTCATCTTGCCGGAACCGGGCATAAGGGTTGACTCAATCTGCAAGAGCTCTCCACCCACCTGAGTCCAAGCCAGTCCTGTAGCAAGACCAATTTCATCCCGTTCTTCGGCAAGACCATATCTGAACCTGGGAACTCCCAGGTATTTGCCAATAGACTGCAGAGACAAACGGTATTTCTTTTCAGGCATTTTTTTCTTTAACCGTTCACGGGCCACCTTGCGGCAGACTGCAGCCAGCGTCCGTTCGAGATTTCTTACACCAGCCTCACGCGTATACCTGCGGATAATCTCGAGAACTGCCCCTTGAGAAAAATGTATATCCCCTTCAGTAAAGCCATGTGCTTCAAGCTGCTTGGGCAGTAGAAACCCTTCGGCAATCTTGAACTTATCCTCTTCTGTATACCCACTGAGCCTGATGATTTCCATTCTATCCTGGAGCGGAACAGGAATACCCTCGAGATTATTTGCAGTGGTTATAAAAAACACTTCTGAAAGATCATAATCAAGATCAAGATAATGATCGTTAAATGCGTTGTTCTGCTCCGGATCGAGTACTTCAAGCAGGGCAGATGACGGGTCACCTCTGAAATCAACACTCATCTTGTCTACTTCATCAAGACAGAATACCGGATTCATGACCTCCGCCTTTTGCATGGCATGGATAATCTTCCCGGGCATGGCTCCAATATATGTTCTGCGATGACCACGAATTTCAGCCTCATCCCGGACACCGCCCAGCGACAACCTGACAAATTTTCGGTTCATTGCCCGGGCAATGGATTTACACACAGAGGTTTTACCCACTCCGGGAGGACCGACAAGACAGAGTATCGGCCCTCTGATCTTTTTCACCTGCACCTGAACAGCAAGATATTCGAGAATACGCTCTTTGGGTTTTTTCAAGCCATAATGATCCTCATCAAGGATAATCTCAGCGCGCTCAATATCAATACTTTCATCAGTTTTTTCATGCCATGGCAAACTGACAATAGTATCAATATAGTTGCGCATGACTGTAGTTTCAGCAGACATTGGCGGAGCTTGCCGGAGTTTTTTCAACTCTTTGCGCACCTTGTTCAAAACAATCTCAGGTAATTTTTTATTTTCAATCACCTGCTCAAGTTCAGCCAGTTCATCACCACCTTCACCCTGCCCCATTTCACTCTGGATAACCCGAATCTTCTCGCCCAGATAATAATTTCTCTGGGTTTCTGCCATTTTCTTTTTTACCTTGGCATGAATGGTTTTTTCAAGTTCGCTGAGTTCCATCTCCCGATAAAGAATCTCAAGAGTTCTGCGGATACGCTCTGGCAGAATTATCGTCTCGAGCAGTTCCTGCTTTTCGTCTGTTTTTAAGAGAAGATGAGAGCAGATGACATCGACAAGCCTTGAAGGATTTTCAATTGCTGTAACAGATTTTAAGACCTCAGCAGGAATTTTTTTATTGGCCTTGGCATACAGGTCAAAAGTACGGCGCAGTTCACGACTGTAGGCCTGTAGTTCCGGGCCGTCAGCTTTCTCATCCGGGGTATCGGTAACATCAGCGCTGAAAAAGATATCGTCTTCCATGAACGACAGAATCCTGGCCCGTCGTTTCCCCTCGACAAGTGCTTTCAGCGTACCATCAGGCAACCGGAGCAACTGCATGACACTTGCAAGAGTCCCCCGGGAATAAAGATGCTTTTCCCTGGGATCATCAACCCCTGCATCTTTCTGAGTAACGAGAAAAATGAGCGATCTCTCCTCCATGGCATGTTCCAGGGCCTTGATAGAGTTCTTTCTTCCCACAACCAGCGGGGCGACCATTCCCGGAAAAATTACAATATCCCGCAGGGGCATAACAGGGTAACGGCTGGACGGCAACTCGCTCATACATTCTCCAGTTGATTTACTTCAGGACAGGGACATCTATGCACTTTTTTTGGAATCCGCTTTATCATACAATATAACAGGATAGTCTCCCTGGGTGATAACCTGCTCATTAATAACGCAATCTGTCGCGTCTTCATCTGAGGGCAGCTCATACATGACATCAAGCATGGCTTCTTCCATGACCGAACGCAATCCACGGGCTCCAGACTTACGTGCGATAGCCTTTTTGGCCACAGCCTCTAAAGCTCCTTCAGTAAAACTTAACGTTATACCTTCAAGCTCAAAAAGTTTTTTATACTGTTTTGTCAAAGCATTACGCGGTTCTTTAAGAATCCGAATCAAATCTTCCTCGGTGAGTTCCTTCATGGGAGCGATAACCGGTAAACGACCGGCAAGCTCGGGGATTAAACCAAACTTGAGCAGATCTTCCGGTTCGACATCCGCAAGTATTTCTCCCACGCTTTTTTTCGGGTCCTTCACGACCTTAGCGCCAAAGCCTATGGCCTTGGTGCCGGAACGACGTTTAATAACCCGATCAAGCCCGACAAACGCACCGCCGACAATAAACAGGATGTTCGTGGTATCAATGCGTATCAATTCCTGTTGTGGATGCTTACGACCACCTTTTGGCGGAATTGAGGCAACCGTTCCCTCGATTATTTTCAGCAATGCCTGCTGAACACCTTCACCGGAGACATCCCGGGTGAGCGAGGCAGAATCTGATTTACGGGCAATTTTATCTATCTCATCTATATAGATAATACCCCGCTCAGCTTTTTCAACGTCATCATCTGCTGCCTGGAGAAGCGCAACCAGAATGTTTTCTACATCATCTCCAACATAGCCGGCTTCAGTTAACGTAGTGGCATCGACAATGGTAAACGCAACATTGAGAATTTTTGCCAGGGTCTGAGCCAGAAGAGTCTTTCCGCTACCGGTTGGGCCGATGAGAATAACGTTTGATTTTTGCAGTTCAACATCATCGCTAAAACCTTCAGCCTGGGCATCAATACGTTTGTAATGATTATGGACTGCGACAGATAAAATGCGCTTGGCATACTCCTGACCAATGACATAATCGTCTAAATGTGCATTAATTTCTCGAGGTTTAAGCACTCCCGGCAAAGGAAACAAGTCTTCACTGTCCGCATCGCGCCCGGATTTGCGCACCATCGCATTGCAGAGATCAACACATTCATTGCAGATATACACTTCAGGGCCTTCAATAAGGTTATTCACCTCATTCTGACCTTTTCCACAGAATGAACAGGTTCGCGCCCCCTGCCCTTCAGGATGAAAATCATCACTCATTACTTTTCTTCCTCGTCTGCGTCCTTGCGACGATCCAAAACCTTATCAATCAGACCATATTTTTTGGCCTCTACTGCACTCATAAAATTATCACGCTCAGTATCACTCTGCACTTTTTTTACGCTTTTTCCGGTATGTTTTGACAAAATCTTGTTCAAATCCCTGCGCATCCGTAAAATTTCCTTTGCGTGGATATCAATATCCGTAGCCTGCCCCTGAAACCCTCCCATGGGCTGATGAATCATAATCCGGGAATTGGGAAGAGAAAATCGTTTGCCAGCAGCTCCCGCTGCAAGCAGCAAGGCCCCCATGGAAGCTGCCTGCCCCATACATAATGTTGCGACATCACAGCGAATATACTGCATGGTATCATAGATGGCCATACCAGCTGTCACAACCCCTCCCGGAGAATTAATATAAAAAGTTATGTCTTTATCCGGGTCATCAGCTTCCAGAAACAGCAACTGGGCAATAATGACACTCGCGACTTCATCACTAACCGGCGTTCCCAGAAAAATAATACGTTCCTTCAGCAGCCTTGAATAAATATCAAACGCCCTTTCGCCCCGGGGGCTCTGCTCAACAACCATGGGTACAAAATTCATGAATCAGCTCCTCAAACTCGTATCAGGCAGGATACAACCCGCCTGATTGAAAAATAATCAACAGTGCTTATTCTTTTTCTTCGGACTCTGCGGCAACCTCAATCAGTTTGGCCTCATCACGGAGAAATTTAAGAATTTTTTCATTGAGAAGCTCGTTTACAAAGGGCAGGACTTCTTCACGCCTTTTAAAATACCCTTTGACTTCATCAACAGTCATATTGTACTCACTCGCAATCCGCTGATAGCCACGTTCGATATCTTCATCAGCAAGCTTGATCTCCTCAACTTCGGCAACTTTTTTAAGGAGAAAATCACCCTGTACACGCTTTTGGGCTACTTCACGATTTTGTTCTACCAGGTCTTCCATTTTGATACCTGCAGATTCCAGGGTCATGCCGTTCTTTTTGAGATTTTCTTCAGTCTGCTTAATCATTTCCTGAATCTCGTAGGCAACCAGTCGCTCAGGAACCTCAAACGGATTCAACTCTATCAGTTTATGCATTATGCGGTCGTCAAGATCCCCTTCAAGAGCGATTTCTTTCTTTTTCTTCAGCTCAGAGCCGATATTGTTGCGAAGATCTTCAATTGATTCATATGAATCATCAATGTCTTTTGCGAACTCGTCATCAAGTTCCGGTTTAATCCTGACTTTCACCTCTTTGACATCAACCTTAAATTCAACCTTTTTCCCAGCCAGAATAGGATTAGGATACTCACCAGGAAAATCTATCTCATAAAGTGTTGTTTCCCCTTTTTTCATTCCCAGCAATTTTTCTTCAAATTCTTCTCCAAGCCGCTTGGTACCAACATCAACTGAATAATCCTCGTTATGGACCTGGGGCATGGGTTTTTCTTCATGAAATCCTTGAAAATCGACAATGGCGACATCATCCATCTCAATCCCATGATCATCATCAGCGGTTTTCAGGACAGCTTTATCACGTTGTAACTGTTCAATTTCCTCATCTATTTCCGCATCCGTTACATCAGTGGCCGGCTTCTCAATTTCAAGCCCTTTATATTCAGTGAGGGTGATTTCAGGTTTTATATCAACCATGGCAATATAGGTAAAAGTACCATCATCACCAAAATCAACTTCTTTGATCTCCGGATGGACAACAGCATCTATGCCCTTTTCTTCAATAGCATCAAAGTACGTTTCCTGAACAAGTTTTTCGCCAACTTCAGCCTGAACCTGCTTGCCAAAGTTTTTTTCCAGTACCGCTACAGGTATCTTGCCGCGGCGGAAACCTTTAAGTTTCACGTCATTTTTTAATTTTCTGTACGATTTATCCAACTCTTTTCGTACATAATCAGCTGGCAGGGTAATGGTTACCTTACGGCTTAACTCGCTCACGTTCTCTACTGCAATATCCATTGAATCCAATCCTTTTCAAGTTGCCTTTCTTCAGGCATTTTATAGACAAACCCGGGCTGTGCAGGAAAAATACAGCTGTTTAACCTGTACTGCGCATAAAAGAGTCATGTAAATGTTTAAGTAATGGTGCGAGAGGGGGGAGTTGAACCCCCATGCACTCGGTGCGCTGGATCCTAAATCCAGTGCGTCTACCAGTTCCGCCACTCTCGCCCTAACCGCATATAAATAACCAATTATAATGTCATAGTCAAGTGACCCTTACCACCCAATTTTCAAGATCTCTCCAGGTTGCTCTTTTAAACACAGGATTAGCTGGTTAAGCTTTACACATGCCGGTTACAGCTGTAATAATACAGAGGATATCCTTTTTTTCAAAAACCAGCAGAGGCGTCAATAGACGATTGAGAAAAACCGCCCTTCAACTTGCGAATATACTTAACAGTGGGTATATTATTACGATGATTATCTTTATTTTTTATAATTTTTGTGAAAATTGCCTCGTTTGCAGAAAAACTGTAACCTTTTTGAATGCATTATGATAATCGACAGAAAAGTTTTTGTGTAACCCGCATTTTTTACGCGAACTATCAACAGGAAAAAAAATGAAAAAAACGCTACTCATCTGCAGCCTCCTTCTGATGCCCGGACTGAGTCTGGCAGACACGCCGCCTGCATCTAGTACAGGTGATCTTGACTGGTCGGTCCAGAAAACGTGGAAACTCAAGACAAAACCTGTAGATTTTGTCCAATCACTGGACAATAAACGGGTATATGTCCTTGGCGAAGACAGCAAAGTTCATATTCTGAATATTAACGGCAAGGAAATGGGAAGCATCCCCGTTGATGCAAACACTATTGCCATTGACATCGCCCCTCGTGGAGAGATGCTCTATCTTGTAGGCAGCGACAAAAAATATACCAGTATTTCAGTGGCATTCAGTCAAAATATTGACATTTCCGGTGCCCCTTTTCTGGGAAAAGAAAATGCCCCGGTGACAATGGTCGTCTTTTCGGATTTTCAATGACCCTATTGCGGCAAAATTCAGCCGCAACTCGAGCAGGTGCTCGAGAAAAATCCTGAAACCATAAAAATTGTTTTTAAGAACCTTCCTCTCCGTATGCATAAAATGGCTCAACCTGCGGCATTAGCAGCAATAGCGGCACAGGAACAGGGAAAATTCTGGCAAATGCATGACGCGCTGTTTGCTACTCCACGGTTGTCAAAAGAGAGCATTGAGAAGGCAGCCAAAGAGGCAGGCCTTGACATGGATAAATTTAAAAAAGACATGGAAAGTCCGCTCACCAAACAAAAACTCAATAAAGACCTTATTGCCGCTCAAAAAGCAGAGGTTAATGGAACTCCGACCCTTTTTATTAATGGTCGGCGTGTGCAAAACCGAGGTCCTGGAGCAATCCAGCAGATGATTGACCAGGAACTTGCCAAGGCCAAAAAACCTGCTGCCAATTGAAGACTTCTGCCGCACTCAACCTTGAAACCAGACAGGAACTGGAATTTGCGGATTTTCCCGCTGCCCAGGTCCTGTTTGGCGATTTAAACCGTAATCTGCAGACTGTCGAGCAAACTGCAAATGTCCGTATTAACGCCCGCGGAAGTGTTGTCTCCATAGCAGGGAAAAAACACGCCGTTGAGCTTGCCTCCGAAGTTCTTGAACAACTCTATTCTCTTATCAAAAAAGGCTACCCCGTTTTCAGTCAGGACATTGCCTTTGGCTTAAAGATTCTTTCATCATCCCCACAGACCCGACTTGAAAAAATCTTTCTTGATAAAGTCTATATTACATCAACACACCGGGTAGT
Source organism: Desulfobulbus sp. (assembly GCA_003978695.1). GTDB lineage: Bacteria > Desulfobacterota > Desulfobulbia > Desulfobulbales > Desulfobulbaceae > Desulfobulbus_C. Next base: position 9,118 of record QNYF01000025.1, read on the forward strand.
TTCGCCAAAAAGTGTTAACCAGAAGCTGTATATAGATGCTATTCGCACAAATGACGTTGTCTTTGGCATTGGGCCGGCCGGCACCGGCAAAACGTATCTGGCCGTGGCCATGGCTGTTTCCGCATTAGCAGCTAAACAGGTGCGGGCTATTATTCTCACCAGGCCAGCAGTGGAAGCCGGTGAAAAATTAGGTTTTCTCCCCGGGGATATGGCTCAGAAAGTCGACCCTTACCTGCGCCCCTTACTCGACGCATTAAACGACATGCTTGGCCGGGAAAAAACTCAGGAGTATATGGAACGGTCCATTATTGAGGTTGCACCTCTGGCCTTTATGCGGGGACGCACCTTAAACAACGCTTTTATCATCCTTGATGAGGCCCAGAACACAACACGGGAACAGATGAAGATGTTTCTGACAAGAATAGGGTTTGATTCAAAGGCAGTTATCACAGGCGATATCACCCAGATTGATCTCCCCGGCGGCAATTTCTCCGGCCTTATTGAGGCAAAGAAAATTTTATCAAAGGTTGAGGGAATAAAATTCAGCCAATTTGCCCGCAGCGATGTTGTACGCCACCCCCTGGTACAAGAGATCATTCAAGCGTACGAAGAACAGGGCAGCAAAAAATTATCCAAGAGCCGCAGGTAATGGCGATCAATCTCGTTGACAACACGGAAAAAAACCGCTTTCACATAAACACTGTCCTTCTCACCAAACGGACAGCGACCCTGCTTGATGCGCTTGATATCTCTTCTCAAAAAATCAGCATCGTTCTCATGGATGATGCTGAAATGGCCCGTTATAACGCTGACTTTCGCCATAAAAAGGGGCCGACGAATGTGCTTTCTTTTCCCGCATCTGAGCTGTACAACGATCTTCCGGCAGGATTGATTGAGAATCAGTTAGGTGACGTTCTGATCTCTGTTGAAACCGCCCGTAAAGAAGCCCGAAATAAATACTGCTCTCTGCACCACAGAATATGCGAGCTTATCATTCACGGAACCCTGCATCTTCTTGGCTATGACCATGAGAGATCAACCCGGGAAGCACTTATCATGTGGGAAAAAGAACAGCAGCTCATCCAACAAATGACCCGCTCCAGGAGAAAAAATATGCCTTATCTTGCCATTAATGTCGACCACGTCGCCACTGTCCGCCAGGCACGGGGAACTATCGAACCCGATCCTGTCCATGCTGCAGCAATCTGCGAGCTGGCCGGCGCCGACGGTATTGTCGTCCATCTCCGTGAAGACCGCCGGCACATGCAGGACCGTGATGTTTATCTTTTGCGCAAAACGGTTAAAACACGCTTGAACCTTGAGATGGCAGCAACAAAGGAGATGATTGACATCGCTCTTGATCTCAAACCCGAAATGATCACCCTGGTTCCGGAAAAACGGCAGGAACTCACCACTGAAGGCGGTCTTGATGTTGTTGCCAATGAAAAAAAGATGAAGAAGGTAATCAACAAGATGAGTAAAGCCAAAATTCCGGTTTCTCTCTTTATTGATCCTGACGCCGCCCAGATAGAGGCAGCCCTTGAGGTCGGAGCTACCTTTGTTGAATTACATACCGGCCGGTATTGCGATGCGACAACTGAGGAAGTACAGAACAGCGAATTTCGCCTTATTGAGCAGTCTGCTGAGCTTGCGTTTGAATCCGGCTTAAAAGTTAATGCAGGGCATGGCCTTGACTACCGCACCTCTGGCAGAGTGGCATCCTTGCCGACCATCCATGAGTTAAGCATTGGCCATGCTATTATTGCCCGTTCTGTTTATGTGGGCCTTGATCAGGCTGTCCGGGAGATGCGTGACTGTATTCTCGTGGCGGGGTGATTTCACAATTTCTCTCGCAAGGGGCGCTTTTACACACGTGATGTTACACATTACAGATCTTTCTCAAGCCTGGCAATATGGCTGCTGTCTCCCAGCAGAATAAGAATATCCCCGGCCATGATCTTCGTGTCAGGTTTTGGATTAAAAATCATTGGCTGGCTGCCGCGTTTAATGGCCACAACAATAATATCATATTTTTTCCTGAGTCCTGACTCCAACAGCGTCTTGCCAACGAAAGAGGCTTCCTCGCTGACAATGATCTCCTCCATCAGCAGTCCCAACTCGCTGGACTTCATCGCAAAATCAAGAAAATCCATAACCGTTGGCCGTACGATGAGCTGTGCCATACGTCTGGCACCAATTGCATAGGGCGAAATAACCCTGCTGGCCCCTGCTCTTTTGAGCTTTCTGCCAACACCTGGAGTACCACTTGATCTTGATAATATAAACAAATCCTGATTTAGACCACGGGCGGTCAACGTGATATAGAGATTGTCTGCATCTGAGGAAACAACTGCAATCAGCCCCCGAGCCCGTTTAATTCCTGCGTCAATTAAGACATCATCATCTGAAGCCTCGCCCATAAGAACAATATAGCCCAGTTTATCAATATCCCTGACAACTTCCTCATCTCTCTCCAGCACGACAAAACTACGATTATTCTCACGGAGAATAGAACATATTTCCCTGCCGATACGGCCAAAACCACAGACAATGTAATGGTTGTTCAACTTGGCTATTTTTTTGTGCATTTTCCTTCTCCCGACAATTTTTTGTACCCCCCCCTCAACCATTGCCTCGGTGATCTGGCCAAAAAGATACATGACATAACCGGCTCCGGAAAAAACGAGAACAACCGTGAACAAACGACCAGCCGGATGCACAGGAACAACATCCCCATACCCTACGGTTGTAATCGTTATAACAGTAAAATAGAACGCATCAACAAAAGAGGAATCCTCAAAGACCATATACCCGCCAGTACCACAGGCAAGAATCAGCAAAAGAGGAATGATCAACAGAATAATTTTTCGCATAAAAAAAAGTCCAATGCCCCCAGCTCACAAAAAACAGCATATCTTATAAATATACCACAGTCGCCCCCCATTTGGCCATCTTTACCATACACACCCTCAACGCTCTCTAATTGACAAACAAATATCAGGCGTGTAAAGTATCGCAACTTTTAGCCCGGATGGCGGAACTGGTAGACGCAAGGGACTTAAAATCCCTCGGTCCATGCGACTGTGAGAGTTCGATTCTCTCTCCGGGCACCAACACACAAAGAGCGAATACCTGAAATGTAAGGTATTCGCTCTTTCTTGTTTATGGGAACCTGTTTGACAAGTTGTCCGGTTACCTCTGCTTT
>QNYF01000059.1 GCA_003978695.1 Desulfobulbus sp.
GTTTGATCTCTGAGTTTACTCAAAGAGCGTTTGCCGGTTGTTTTTTTCTTTTTTCTTTTTTTAGGTATGCCCACAGTTGACGCTGTAAAGTTGCTATTCAGTTACAGATTACACGTTATGCCAAAGTCGTGATGCTACCTGAATAGTTACGTAAAGTTTTTATATGAGGTAATTTTCAAGGCAGTGTACAATAGTCTTTATAAAAGAGAAAGGTAACTATTCAGCTGCACCCCATCTCGGAGTCGCGGCTTACCTGCGACAATCAGGCCGCCTCACATAGGGGGGGCTATAGTTCGTTGGCCTGCTTGCCACAATATGGGGCACATCTGAACAGTTACAGATCACAAGTTATGCCAAAGTCGTGATGCTGCCTGAATAGTTACAGAGAAAGCCAGTAAACAGTCTCTTCTTACGGTTTCCGTTTTCTGTTTATGGACAATATTATCCGAAGCCATTACAAGTAAGGAGGTGACAAGGGGGCTCTTTTCAAACTGATCGTTCGTTCGGTTGTTATCGGGCCATTTTTTACGCCTCTTTTCTGGTAAATTGATATGTCAAAAATTCGCATCCTCTCAGAGCACCTGGCAAACCAGATAGCTGCAGGAGAAGTCGTAGAACGGCCAGCCTCGGTTGTTAAGGAGTTGCTGGAGAATTCTCTTGATTCCGGAGCTGACAGAATAGAAATACAGGTGGAAGGTGGCGGCACCCGTCTCATCCGGGTCGTTGATAACGGGACAGGTATGGATGAGGACGATGTCCTTCTTTCTCTTGAACGCCATGCTACATCAAAGCTTAACGACGAGAGTCAGCTGGCTGCCATTGCAACGCTGGGGTTTCGGGGTGAAGCTCTGCCAAGCATCGGATCTGTTTCCCGTCTCACGATTCTTTCACGGGTCAGTCATGCCGATACCGGCACAAAAGCTGATATCCGGTATGGAATTTTGCGTGATGTTCATGAATACGGCAGTCCTCGCGGGACAATTATTGAGGTACGTAATCTGTTTGGTAATCTTCCTGCCCGGAAGAAGTTTTTAAAAACCAGGAGAACCGAGCTGGCTCACATTGACGATGTTATTCGTTCTCAATCATTGGCCCATCCTGAGGTGTCTTTCTCCCTGCAGGTGGATGGGCGTGAAAGGTTCAATTTTTCGAGTGCGGATCTCGAACAACGGGTTCGTGATGTTTTCCGATATAATCAGGTTTTACTGCCGGTTCAGGCTGACTCGGAAGGCGAAGACTTACAGATTACCGGGTTTCTGTTGCAGCCCGATGCGGCTGTATCATCAAAGCTGCGAATCCTGGTAAATGGCCGTCCTGTACAGGATCGAATGATTCGTCATGCGGTAAGCGAAGGACTGCAGGGCTTTCTTATGAAGGGGCATCAACCGGCTGGAGTTGTTCTGCTTGAATTATCTCCGGAAATGGTTGATGTAAATGTTCACCCCGCAAAAAACGAAATTCGTTTTCGAAATTCAGCAAAAGTGCATCGCTTTGTCGTTGGGGCTGTCGCACAGGCAATTGCTGGGCATCAAGATCAGCTTCGTCATGAATTATTCAGTGTTCCGGAAAAAATACCTCTTCCCGCCTCCCCAATGGTATCCCAGGAGAGTATTTCTGTTAGGGAACCGGAGCAACAAACCCTGAGGAGATCTTCCTCCTTTTCCGGGACAGAGTCTTCAGCAGACAATGGATCAGTACGGACTCCTTCCGTACTCTTTCCTACTGTGAGTAATAAGAACCTGCAGGTTACTACAGAACAGCCTTACAAGAAAAGTAAAGTGGAGAGTAAGGGGCAGGTTGGCGGCTTACATCTTATTGGCCAGTTTCTCCAGTTATACCTTCTCTGTGAACATGAGGGACAGCTTGTTGTGATAGATCAGCATGCAGCTCATGAACGTATTTTGTACCAACAGCTTCGGCACGGATATGAAAAACAGGAAATTCCGGCACAGAGTTTACTGTTTCCTGTGACCGTTGAATTAGGGCCTGATCATGCTGAAATCCTTGAGCGGGAAGGGGACGAAATTACCCTTTTAGGAATTCAGGCTGACCATTTTGGTGACATGACCTGGGTGATCAAGGCAGTACCCGCACTGGTGAGTCATCTTGCTCCCCAGGATATACTCACCGAGATTCTCGATGGTTTGAGCAATCGCACAGCTGGTAAAAATGCGGGTGTTATCCCGGAATATATTGATAATCTTATGGCGGGCATGGCCTGTAAGGCGGCAATCAAGGCAGGAAACAGGCTTCAGCCTGAGGAAATGCTTGCTCTCCTGCAGCAAATGGAAAGCAGTGATGTTTTTTCGCATTGCCCCCATGGCAGGCCGGTGGTAAAAACGTTTACTTCCCAGGAAGTTGAAAGATGGTTCCACCGAACATGACGATATTTCTTTTCTCTGCCTGTTCCTGTCTGCTGATGGATTTTTCGGGATCGAGCAGGTCTCAAGCTGTCACTTTCAAATGATCGCGCCGGAGAAGCAGATATGCCGTGTCTTAACCGGCAGAACAGCTGAGTGGTGCCGCCTTACAGACAATACTCGTGATAATATTTTAGCTGTCAGTATACGACATGGAGTACACGGGCTGCTCTATTTTGCCTTGAAAAAATATGACCTGCTCAAAGACCTGACAGAGAATCAGCGAGCTTATTTTCAGAGAAAGATCACGCAACAGACAGGAGTTGAGCTCCAGCGAAGCCATGCTTTACATAAGGTATTATCAGCTCTGGCAAAAGAATCAATTATCCCTGTTGTTATTAAAGGCGAGGCTCTTGCCCATACCCATTACCAGAGATCATCCACACGGGAGCGGGGAGATATTGATCTTTTTATAGCTCCAGGTGATATATCTCAAACAATAGTAACCATGACCGGACAAGGTTATTATATACCTGGTCCGCTGTATAAAAGTCACCAGTTCAGTTGCCTGTCCAGGAAAGAGAACCGTTCCGGATGTCATATTGATATTCATTGGAGGATTAATAACTTATCACGTTTTGCAAAGAGCATAAGTTATCCTGATGCGCTTGCAGAGTCTGTGAAACTTCCCGGGGTTGATCATGGAATCACCCTGTGCGAAGAACATGCTCTTTTACTCGCCTGTATGCATCTTGACGGATTTCGCCAGACTGACAGAGCACGTCTGATCTGGGTGTATGATATTCATCTCCTTCTTCATTCGATGGGAGAAGATACACTTATTTACTGGGCTGAATCTGCGGTTGAAAAGCAGGTCGGGGATGCCTGTTCACGCAGTATCTTGCAAGCCCGGCATTATTTTGATTCTCCAGTGCCGGAATCGGTAGGGATGATCTTGAAAAAACAACAGCCAGCGGTTTCATTTGGTGACTGTTTTTCTCAAACTAATTTAGGGTTATTGATTGCTGATTTACAGGATTTACCAAGTAGTAGAGCCCGAAGTCTTTTATTTTTGGAACTCTTTTTTCCATCACCTGATAATCTGCTTGCTCTGTATAAAAAAACCAACAGAATGTGGCTTCCATATCTGTATTGTCGACAGATAATCCAGGGAGTTATTAAACGATTATCACTTCGATAATTACACCCTATTATGGTTGATATATCTCTCATCACAGCAACCCTTAACAGTGCGGATACTTTGGCAGACTGCCTTGAATCAGTAAAAAAGCAAAATTTATGCGTCGAGCATATTGTAGTGGATGGTGGTTCAGATGATGAAACTCTCGCTATTGCCAGTCAATATAGTGGACATCTCTCCCACGTTATCCCGGGGCCGGATAAAGGTATTTATGATGCCATGAATAAGGGAATTACAGCGTGTTCATCCGAGGTTGTCGGCATTCTTAACAGTGATGATTTTTATCCCTCAGACGATATTCTCAGCAGAATTTCATCTCTTTTTGAAAACCCTGAAATTCAGGCATGTTATGGTGATCTTGTTTATGTGGACAGAGCTGAAAATGATGTGGAAAGAATATGCAGATATTGGCGGGCCGGGCCTTATAGAGGAGCAAAACAGTTTTATTATGGCTGGATGATGCCCCATCCCACACTTTTTGTTCGCAGATCTGTCTATGAGCAGTATGGAATGTTTAATCTGGAGATGGGAACAGCAGCAGATTATGAGTTGATGATACGGTTGTTTGTCAAAAACAGGATTAACGTTGAATATTTACCTCGGGTTATAGTGCATATGCGGGCAGGTGGGGTGAGCAATGCCAGCCTTGGTAATCGATTTCGAGCAAACAGGATGGACAGAAAAGCCTGGAAAGTTAACGGTATTAAACCGTATTTCTGGACGTTGTCCCTCAAGCCAGTACGCAAAATAGGCCAGTGGGTTTTCCGGGCGGTTGAATGAATTACTCTGTAAGCGGTCCTCAATGATCGACTGATCTTCTGTGATTCAAAACCACATGTTATGCCAAATTCGTGGTGCTGCCTGAAGAGTTACAGTTATTCATCCATTCTGGCAGAGGTGGTTTTTTTCAAACGCTCTGCCATTGTATAAAATGATGTTTCCGTTGGCTGTTTTCTGATCGCTGATATGCAGAAACCAAGGGCTTTTGATTTATCAGGTGCTTGTTGTTCCAGATTTGCAAGAGCGTAGTCATATTTTGAGTACCAGGGGTCATACCTTCTGGCATCCTGAAGAAGGAGCATCATCATAGCCCGCTTTTTTTCAGGCCGCATCATTGCGTTTGAAATACGTACCGCATGTGTGTATTTCTTTTCCGCAAGAAAACTCCCCCCCATAACAAGAGTAACTGCCACCAGTAAACAGGCGCTGGCCAGGCAGAAAAGACGACTATTTTTTGTTTTCCTTTGAATAATGGGTAGCAGGGTCGGGGTGTTTTTAAAATGATGCCTGGTATGTCCTGCCGATACAACAAGCCCGCAGAGAAAAAAGAAATACAATCCATTGGCCCCGTTATGCAGGTTGAAATCTGTAACGCTGTAAACCAGTATGCCCGCAATTCCAGCAAGAGATGCGGTTGTGACGAAGAGGGAATATGTATCTCGCCTGAGTTGGAGTTGTTTCCAGCCGGATATAATAATCGAGGTGACAAACCAGGCAGTGAGCAAAAATGCGACAAGCCCTCCATCAGTCAGTAATTCTATATAGTCATTATGTGCGTGATTATATAAATAAATATCAGTAAAACTCTTGTAACTTGGATACAGATCCTGAAAAGTTCCAAATCCTGAGCCGAAAAGAGGGTAATCATGCACCATCTGTATACAGTCCTGCCACACTTTGATCCGCCCATCAGAAAGAGTCCCATCCTGTGAGGAAATTGTCGACAGAAATTTCTGCGTTATCGGGTGCCAGTTGAAATATGCTGCTATCCCCAACAGAAAACAGATAAATATTACGGGTAAGGGATGGATTCTGTGTCCCTTGAGATGCCTGAGAATGAAGAGAGAAAGGATAAGGGCAAAGAGAATACTTATAACGCCCCCCCTGGAGTGGCTCAGAAAAATAGAGGCGAGCATAAGGGTCAGGAAAAAAGCCAAAAAGAGTCGTTTGTTAACTTGTGAGGAAGAGAAAAACTCAATAATACGCTCTTTAAACGATATATGGTTTTTGTCGGTTGCTGGTCGTCGTACATTGAAAAAAAGTACCAGCAACAGAGGACAAACCATGACCATGAACCCTGCGTACTGGTTCGGATTAATCCATGGGCCAAGTGCCCCCTGCCAGGCACTTGCTGGAATCTCTTTGAACCCATAAATCTTATGCGGTGAAATGAATTTTTGCATGAGCGCCAGAAAAGCTATTCCTGCTGACAGGATGATGAGAATACGTACAGTTATTTTCAGTCGTGTACTTTCACTCAAAAGCTGGACAGTAAGAATGTAGAAAAGAAAGTATGAACTTATACGCAGACTCTCAACAAGAGTCGCCTTGTAATGCACTGTCAAGGGGAGCCAGGAAGAGCTTCCCTGCAGTTTAAAGAGTTGAGCGTAGATCTCAAAAATATTTGGTGAAATTAAACGAACAAGAGGAGAGGGAAGAGGAATACACTGCGCCATCATCAAAAACGTGAGAAGAAGAAGAGGCTTGATCCCGGGGATAAGATAGATGTTTTTTGGGGGGAAAGAGTGCGTGCAAAACAAGAATACTCCGGTAAGGGCAGTGAGCGTCTCAACGGTCCAGAGAGACCATGTTTCTGTCGTACCAAAGGCAAGGGGAGCAAAACACAGGGTTATGAGAAAAAATAAAAAAGAAAGGGTTCCTGTTTGGCCTGCGTTCCTGAGAACTTTGTTATTGTTCATTCCCGTTGCTGACGTACGAGCCTTCACGGTAGTAAGAGTTGTAACCGTAGTAACCGTTGTGTAAGTGGCTATTCTTCAATCGATTAAGAACAAGGCCAAGAATATTAATATGACTGTCTCTGAGTTTTTTTATACCGCTCTCAAGCATTTCATAGGTCGTTTTTCCGGCTCGCACAACAACTATAGTACCCTCAACAAGTTGCCCAAGCATCAGGCTGTCAGTCACCTGGAGAACAGGAGGGGAATCAAGAAGTACGAAGTCAAACTGTCCCTGAGCTTTTTCAAGAATGCGCAGCATTTTTTTAGAGCTTAACAATTCGGCAGGATTAGGAGGGACCGGGCCGGAAGGAATCATTGAAATAGCACCATCCTGTGTGTTTTGAATGAGTTGATGATTATCGTCAGTATTTCCTGAAAGATAATTACTCAAGCCGTATTCATTGGTGATGCCAAAAACTGAATGCTGTCTGGGCCGTCTCATGTCGCAGTCAATAATCAAGACTTTCTTTTCATTTTGTGCCAGGATATGTGCAAGATTTCCAGTAGTTGAGGTTTTTCCTTCCTGTTGCACCATGCTGGTTATTAAAAGGGTCCTCGGCGGATGATCAGGCGTTGAAAAGAGGAGACTGGACCTGATTTGCCGATAGCTCTCAGCAAGAGAAGACAGAGAATTTTCCAGGATGTATGTTTCAATCGAGTCTTTTGAACCATCGAGTTCTTCGACTGTTCCAAGTACAGTGAGATTGAATCTTTCTTCGACAGTTTTTGCATCCTTGACAGTATTGTCCAGGTATTCAAGAAACAAGGCAAGGATAATTCCTCCGAGCAAACCAAACACAAGCCCCTGAGCCATCTCTTTTTTCTTGTTAGGTGAAAAAGGAGCTGAGGGAAGATCAGCCTTCTTAGTTACCCAGATTTTTAAATCCTGTGATTGTTCGGTGAGGTTTTCTTTTTTTATGCTGGTGGAAAGAGCGTTATAAACGGCCTGATTCATTTCTTTTTCCCTGGCCATGATCGTATACTGCATAAAACGTTCGTTCATATCCAGTAGTTCTGCCTTGGTGGAGGCGATGAGCTCTGAAAGATCCTTCACCCGGGTTTTAGAGAGTTCGTAGGCATTTTTGGTCGCAGATTCAATTCGACGAATTTCTACTTCTCTTTCCTTAAGCAGTAAATTCTGTTCTGCTTTTGCCTGGATAATTGCGGGGTGCTTATAACCAAATTTTTTGGAAAGCTCCTTGATATTTTGTTGAGACGCATAAATACGATCCCGTAAATTCTGCAAAACAGTATTATTTGCAAATAAAGGTATAGTCTCAAGAGCCTTAAAGTTTTTTCCCACTTTAACTATTTGATTGTAAACGGCCTCGTTTTCTTTTTCTTTTGCCTGGGCAATGGAAAGCTGGCTGCTGAATTCAGAAAGCTTTTGCGGATAGATAGCGAGTTTATTTTCTACGGTAATGATATCGTTTTCACGCTTAAACTTCTGCAGTTTTTTTTCTGACTCTTCAAGTTTTCGCTGCTCCTGCCCAGCCTTTGAAGTCATCCATTTGAGACTGTATTTTGTTAAACTCGATTTAATATCAAGGGTTTCATCAATATAGGCCTGAACAATGGCATTTGCGACCATTTGTGCAATTGCAGGATCCTTGTGGGTGTAGGAAATACTGACGATTTTTGTATCTTTGATGGGGGAAATTTGAATACCGCTTTGAATAATTGAGGCAATGAGATCAATATCGTTTGTTCTTTTATGATGTGATGCAGTCCCGGTTTCACTCTTCGAAAGAGTTTCTGGTTCAGTGTTTTCTACAGAAAGAAAGAAATTTTTATACCTGGCGTTAAGCTCCAGTTGCTCAACTACACGCCGGGAAACGTTATAACTGCGAATTAATTCGAACTGGGTCCCCATGAACGCCGGATCCCACATCATATAGACCCGTGAACCTTGAAGCTCTGCACCTGTGAGGTTTTTTTCTATGAGGACCCGGGTTGTTGCTTTGTAGAGGGGAGTTTTTGAAAATGTGATCAGGGCAAAGACGAGAAAACTAAGCGTGGCAACGGTCAGTATCAGCCATTTTCGATTAAGGAGCAGACGAAAATAGTCACGCAGGTGTTTTTCGTTTTCTTTTTGGAAATCATCTAAAAAAGGGTCTGAGATCATCGGTACTTTATCAGTGGAGTGAAGTTATTACCAGCTGGATTAAAGAATATTCTTTATGTCTGAGGTCGTTAAAAAGACCTGCTGGTTAAAAAAAACTTTCAGGCACAATAATAATATCATCGGCCTGAAGGGCGGTGTTGAGTTCCACATCTTTGAAAATCTTCTTTTTGCCGTTAATAACACGAATAATCTTTATGCTGGAATCTGATGCCTTGCCGTTAAAGCCGCCTGCCAGGGAAATAAGTTTGAGTAATGTTGTACCCTTGCCGCATGGATAAGCATTGGGTTGATTTACTTCTCCGGTAATATAACAGGAGCCCTGCTTTGAGATAGAAACTGTGTCACCTCCAAAAATCTGAAGGTTTTGAGCGGCATCACCACGTTCGATTAAGGCATGAAGATCAACTTTTATTGTCTGTTGTTTCCCTTTGACTTCTCTTTTGATTATCGCAGTCTCTCCGGAACTGTCTTTTAATCCACCCGCTTGAGAAATAAGTTCGAGCAACGATGTTGGTCCTTGAAGTTCTATGAGGCCAGGATTGAGAACTTGACCGAGAATTATGGCCTTTTTACTTTTGAATTGTTCTATAAAAATGTTGACCTGGGGCTTTATGATATACCCATCTCCCAGCATGGACGTAATTTTTGATGCGGCTTCGGGAATTTTGAGCTCACCGACATGTACTTCGCCGATCAACGGATAGACGATGTTTCCGTTATCAGAAACACGTACGGTATTTTTGAGTTCCGGGTGATCATAGACTGTGATGGTTAACACGTCTCCGGAGCCGATAGTGTAGTCATCTGCACGGAGCGAATATACTCCTGTCACAAGGCTCAGAATAAAAGCTATAGTAACAGAATAAATATTCTGTTTTTTTAACATAATTATTTGTTTCAAGAGTCTGTGTAATGTCGAGATACCTGTTGATGTAAATGTTAACAGAAACGCGTTTACGGTTTAAGGATAATATATAGCAGTTATCCAATCAACTTGCAGTGAATAAAAAATACGTAAAATGTGAAATTAAAGAACGATACTATACAGGTTGGAAGGTTGAGCGGGCAACTACCTTTGAAAATGCTTTTTTCGTCCTGTCGGAGCCTCATAGCCGAAAATATGAAAACCGGTCTGGTGCGATAGCTGCTTTTTGTTACTCGGCTTTAAGAAATCAAGGGCCAGCCGAGCTCTGGACTATTTTTTAAAATGATGCCTTTAGACCGATTCTGAAAATATTGGTATCATAGTCGAGATAATCCTTATTGGATTCTTTTGTGTCATAGGTGTAGGACAGGTCAGCTGTGAGCCACCGGCGGAACGCATATTGCAATTCCGGTTTAAAATAGAAACGATCGTCTTCCCGGGGGCTGCCGTCAAACTCGAGATAATCCGAATTCTCGTATATTATGTTCAACATACCTCTGAATCGATCGGTAAATCGTTGTTGATAACCTATTCTTCCAGTAAACACTCTTTTATTTAATGCTCCGTAACTATCTGTTTGTTCAGTGTTGTATGTGGCGTCAAGGAGTAGTGATGTTTTTACTGTCGCCTTCCAGTTGGCTTGAAACTCAAAAGAAAAAATATTTGAGGAATCTGTAAGGACCGGGTTGTCATAGTCAACACTCTGGTATCCGGCCTTAGCCATAAGGGTAGTTTTGATGGTTGGTTTCCAGTTGATTCCTCCATAAATGAAGGTGTTATCGTTATCATAGAGGAAACCTCTGTCATCATTCTCATCGTAAGAAGCTGTCAGAAATCGATACTGGACGAAAAAATTGGTTTTCAGGCTGTAATCATAAAAAAAATAGAAGTTAAATCCGTTATCTGTACGGTCAAAAAAACGGTTGACGTCGTCGTCATAGTTGAGATCAAAATGATTATAATCCAGACGAGCGGAGAATTTTTCAGATATCTGCCAGTCAACTCCAGGTGTGAAAATATTTGATTCGTAGATTCTCTGGTTATCTGAAGTAGCGCTTGTCAGGCTGAACATGTCCTGATTACGTGTAAACCTGTCCATCACCGTCAGCGTCAGGTTCTGAGAAAAGTTATATTGAAACAAGCCTTCAATATAGGCATCTGTTGCATTGAGCGATGAGTTTTCAGAGTAGTCTTTAAACTTTAAACCTGCACCCAGGTAAAGCTGGTATTTGTTGAAAAAATAATTCTCTGGCTGGGAAAACTGCATACCGCCCGCTGATGTGTTATGCGGTGCAACATGAAGGGGGATTCGGGATCTACGGGGCAATGTCAACCAGACAGAAGGAGAAACTTCGGTAAGCCAGTCATCCTGTTTGTCACGGTCAACGTTGTAAAGATTATCCGTGTATTCAAAGGCAACCCCCAAAGAGGCGTGAAAATAGCCACCCCTGTTACCAAAAATCTGATGATTAGAGGCAATCTCTTCTGCCTCTTCTGACTTCAGGCTTTCAGGGATTGTCTGAGCTTCTGCTGGTTTTTTTGTTAGAGCAGCTACCTTGTCTGGCTTTTTAGTGTTTGTTAATGAATCAGGGATGCGTGATGTTCCCTGTGAAACATCACCTGCAGCCGCAAGAAAAGTCGGGCTGACCACAAGAGCAGATAAAAGGAAAAAAGGAATTTTTTTCACTGTTATTTTCGTGGTCTGGATGGGCTGGCCAGGATGCCGGTATTATCCCGGTCATCCAAAACCAGGGGAGAAGCACATTCCGCAATACTCTCCTCTAAAGCTCTGGCAAGTTCAAGTTCCGAGATGTGCAACTTGTCAGCTGCTGCATGAACATCATCCCGGTCCGCACCTGCACAGTAAAGAGCCTTAAAGGTCGCCTTGTTGCTTATCTGTTCGTTCTCAACAATGAATGTAATGATTTCTTCAGGGGTTACATCGTTTGCCAGGGCATTCTCAACCGTACGATCAATCCCTAATTTTTCATAATCATTAATAAAGTCGTCTGTCCAGGCCGCGAATGCAAGTGTGGGGATTATCAAAAAGAAAAACAGGAAGATCAGTATGCATTTTTTCATAATGCCAGCCTTGAATTGTATTCATGTCATGAACTTTTGGTTATTATTCAATCTATTTACCATACTATGACATGGAGAATAAAAATTGGAAAGATATATTTTGGTAAATTTATCAGTTGAGCTGTTTTAACCGTCATCGTGCAAGATCCTTCCATAAGAAGGGAATTAACGAAACGAAAGCAAAATAGAATCTCTGGCCGGTATAAACTGCCGATACGATGTGTTTGATTTATCAAGCATGATCTTAGAAGCTTTCACGGGATCAGTGTGCTTGTATTTATCTGAAAGATAGACAATTTCGTGAATGCCGGATTGAATAATCACCTTAGTGCACTCATTACAGGGAAAAAGTGCCACATAAATACGACACCCCCGCAGATCACAGGAAATAGAGTTGAGTACCGCGTTGAGTTCAGCGTGGCATACATAAGGATATTTTGTCTCAAGGTAATGGCCTTTTCGGCTCCAGGGCAGATCGTCGTCAGAGCAGCCCAGTGGAAATCCGTTATACCCGACACCGACAATTCTATTCTGCTCATTAGCCAGGCATGCTCCTACCTGAGTGTTTGGATCTTTGGAACGGTGACCGGAAAGCAGGGCAACAGCCATAAAATATTCGTCCCAGGAGAGATAGTCGCTTCGTTTACCTGTCATGATTTTTTAGCGGGGTTGAAGAGTGTAAATTACAATATACCAGAAGGCTTTTCCCGTATACTCTTGCTCATTTATCAAATATCATTGTAACTGTTCCGGTGGGTGTTAAAAACTCGCATAACCACTGTCCTGTAACTGATTAGTTACATATCATTTTTATA
>QNYF01000093.1 GCA_003978695.1 Desulfobulbus sp.
CAGGGTGAGCAGGCTCTTGAAAGACAACACCACCAGACATAAACTTCTGCAGGCAACAGACGCGGAAACAATAAGAGAACTCTTCAGCCGAAAAAATGTGAAAGACAACTAAGGGGAATTGCATACCTTTTCAGTTCATAGCTCAATCCGGCTTGCCCAGTGGTCTGTAACGTGTATTGAATTCAAGTGGCTGCGAAAAACCTGCAGAACCACCGTACTGTAACTGTTCAGCACCCCAACCGGGTGCCCCGGCATATATTTTAAAAGTAACGAAAAATCAGTACGTTGATATTTTGTTATTTAGAAGGTGCTCCTGAAGAGTTACGAAAAATGTTGTTTTTTTCCGTCTCTTCTGTAGAGTACACTCTCATTTTTCAGGAGGTGCCCCATGGCCAGGAAAAAAAAGAGAGCCCGGAAGAGGGTAACAGCAAGAGACTGGGGAGTCGTCTCTCTCATACGCCGCAGCGGCGGTAAGGGGAGGCATAAATCGAAAAAATATCAGGCCAGATCAACGGCCAGAGCAGCGCTTAAAAAAAGCCTCATGCGAAATAACCCGCATGAGGCTTTTTTATTACTGCATATTGACAAAACGTCAGGGTGGAGTGTTAACGGACTGCGGTTACAATGCCGGTGCTGTCGTCCCGGGCATACCTTGCCAGCTTCAGCTGGCTGTTCTTCTTAAAACCATACTCAACCAGCTTTTTAATATCTGACCACATGGTGCCGCTTCCCATAATTGCCACCACGATGGAATCCTGTCCACGCTTAAACTTGCCGACATAGGTCTGGCGGGCAGCATATGTATATCCTGTTTTACCGCCCAGAGCACCTTTAACCGTCCACAATGCCTTGTTATGGTTACGTAAAAGTTTTCCGTAAGATGTCTTTATTTTTGTTCGCTTCATTCGCCTGGCAAATTCTTTATCCTGCATAGCATGTCGAAAGATCTGGGCAAGATCACGGGCCGTTGTATGCTGACCTCTGGCGGTCAAACCGTTTGCCGTCCTGCAGATGGTTTTTTTTGCTCCCCAGAGTTTTGCCCGTAATGTCATCATGGAGGCAAAATTTTTCTCACTGCCAGCTATTTGTTCAGCCAATGCGACGCTGGCATCATTGGCCGATGCCAGTAGAACCGCATTGATCAGGTCGTCGGCTTTATACCGTTTTTTTGTATCCAGGTAAATCTTTGATCGCGGCATCTGTTGAGCATGCCGGGTAACTCTGACGAGTGAATTGTTTTTCAAAGACTTTATGGCAATCATCCCTGTCAACACTTTAATGGTCGAAGCCGGCTGACGCGGCAGATCGGGATTCTTGGCAAAAATGGTTTCCCCGGTGTCCGCGTTTATAATCATCACACTTTTTGCGGTTATCTTCCGGTTGAACCGGGCAAACCTCACTCTCCTTCTCTGCTTCTTACCGCCCCTGGTTTTTGCCTTAACTCTTGAAATATTATTGTAATTCCCAAGAGTTACGACACGAGCAAGATCATTGTCCACAGGGGGAATGCCTTTGATCAACACTCCGGGCTTATGCTTGGCGTTGGTATCAAGCACCGGGATAGGGGCAGCCTGCAACGAGCCGGAAAACGACCAGAGCAGAAACAAGGTGACTGTTAAAAAAAGATATTTAGACATAGAGTTAGAGCAATTTGTTCACGTTAATTAGCAGCATTTAATAATTTGTATATTGAGGATCGCTTCATGTCAAGCCTTTTGGGTGAAATATAAAGATTTTTTTCTTGTTTTCACCGGCCTGATAGCAATTGACTTTGTTCCTTTTTGTTGTAATACTTCCCTTTTATATGATTAGATGTAACTATTCTGGTAGCATCACAACTTTGGCATAACGTGTGGTCTGTAACTTTTCAGATGTGTGCCATATTGTGGCAAGCAGGCCAACGAACTCTTATTTTAATAAAAACGATATATTGTGAGCGACAGCACAACCATTTCTCAAAAGGATTATCTTCCTGTCCCCCTCAAGCAGGAAAGTAATCTCAACGACCTCCTGGACACAAGCCTCCATCGATATGCGGAGTATAATGCCGTGGGCATGGCCCTTGAAACGCCTCTGACCTACCAGGAATTTTACGACCGGGTTCTCGTTCTTGCCGCCTACTTACGGAGTTGTGGTATAGACTTTGGCGACAGAATAGCCATTCTTGCCGAAAATTCGCATAACTGGTGCACCGTGTACATGGCCATTGTCCGGATTGGGGCTGTCTGTGTGCCGATACTCCCTGATTTACCCGAAGCTGATGTCCATCATATTCTCACTGAAATGGAATGTGATCTACTCTTTCTTACCCAGCGCCAGATCGAAAAGGTTTATGATCTGGACCGCAAGGTTGCCCGGGTTGTCAGTCTTGATGATTACCTGGATGATTCCGATCTGGTCAAGCTCACCACCTTTACCGATTTTCTGGCTGCGGCTCAACATGAGTTTGGCCAACAGCACGACAGAGGTGAACTCGAGTTCCCTGACGTGCCAGGAGACCATCTGGCCTCGATACTGTACACCTCCGGTACATCAGGCTTTTCAAAGGCTGTCAAGCTCAGTCATGCAAATCTCTGTGCCAACGGCTTTGCCACTGCAAACGTTATCGCCCTTTCGCCGGGAGCCGTCTTTTTATCTGTGCTGCCCATCTCTCACACCTACGAGTTCACCGCAGGCTTTCTTCTCCCAATGATCAAAGGCGCATGCATCTATTACGCAGGTAAAACCCCTACCCCCATGGTTTTGCAAAAACTCTGCGGCAGGGAGCGCCCGCACGTCATGCTGGTTGTGCCCCTTATAATGGAAAAAATATACAAAAAAAGAGTTCTGCCGGCGATTGAAAAAAGCACAATGCTTTCCCTGGCCTGCAAATTCCATCTTGGCCGAAAGCTGGTCTACCGGAGCATCGGAGCCAAATTACAAAACTTTTTTGGCGGGCGCCTTCAGGTCATGGGAATTGGCGGCGCCGCTTTAAACCCGGAAGTAGAATCCTTTTTGCGGGATGCCGGTTTTCCCTACCTTGCCGGCTACGGCCTGACTGAGTCAGCTCCGCTTCTTGCCGGCGGCCCGACCGGAGACAAAACAATAGCCCTTGGTTCTGTTGGCAAACCAGTCCCCGGGGTTGAGGTGCGTATTGACTCACCCGACCCGAAAACAGGGATTGGTGAAATCACCGCCAAGGGACCCAATATCATGCAGGGCTACTGGAATGATCCCGAATCCACCGAAGGTACATTTACCGACGACGGCTGGCTCAAAACAGGTGATCTGGGCCTGATCGACGACCTCGGCAATCTCCACGTCAAGGGCCGTTCAAAATCAGTTATAGTCCTGGCAAACGGTGAAAATGTATACCCCGAAGCTATTGAACACAAACTCAACACCTACCCCTTTGTTGTTGAATCCCTGGTAGTAGACAATACGAACATGCTGGAAGCCTGGGTTTATCCCGATTATGAATTTGTCGATGCGCAGACTCAAGGGCAGAGCCGACAGCAGCGACATGAGTATATTACTGAGCAGCTGGACCAGATCCGCAAAGAAGTCAACGGCCAACTGAGCAGCCAGTCCCGGCTGTCAAGAGTGCTCGAACGTCGGGAACCCTTTATCAAAACTGCGACCCATAAGATTAAAAGGTATCTCTACTCAGCAGACAATATGCAAATGTAAAGAGTCTCCATTTTTGCTTTTAAGGTAGAACAGAGCTGAAACCGGGCACATGAACTTTGTCCCGGCAATTCATAATAAGAGAACATCCTACAGGAGGAAATGATGAAGAAAAAGATCGCTATTGCCACTCTGGGCCTGCTGGTCGCGGCCGGAAGTGCCTATGGATCAGGGTACAGAATTCCTGAGCAATCACTTAATTCAACAGCCAGGGCCGGAGCAAACGTAGCCTACACACCCAGTGCTGACGCTGCTTTTTTTAATCCCGCAAATATGTCCTGGCTTGACAATGCCACCATTTTTGAGGCCAACGCCACATATATCGACTTAAAAGATATCGAGTATCGGGACAATCGGACGCCCGCCTTTAACGGCACTGCCGATGTTGAATCTTTTTTTGTTCCCACATTCTTCATTGTTTCCAAAGATTACAGCGGCATGAGAATAGGCCTCAGCCTGGATGCACCGGCCGGACTTTCCAAAAAATGGCCCCAACCGTTCCCCCGGACCTTTGCTGAAGAGTTCAGCCTGACAGTTCTTGAGGCAAATCCGTCAATATCATATAAAATCAGTGACCGCTTTTCTGTTGCAGCCGGCATCCGTGGCATTTATGCCGATGCCACGGTGAGCAGTGCGGGCATGATTTCCCGTAAATTCGGCGGCGTTACCGCAAGACGCTACATGGATGGCGACACCTGGGAATGGGGATATAATCTGGCAGCGACATACCGCCCAGTAGAGAACATGAACGTTGCTGTAACCTATCGTTCAAATGTTGATCTTCAGCTTGAAGGCGATGCAAAGCTCTCCACTTCAGCATCATTTGCGGGCAGCCCGTCCTACACAGGAGACGGCGAGGTTGAGATTCCTCTGCCCGCTGTACTTGCCATTGCCGGATCGTATACTTTTCTCGACAAACTGACCGTTGAGCTGGAATATGACAGAACATTCTGGTCGGAATATGAGACACTTGATTTCAAATACCCGACTTCGCTCAATAACCCGTTTTTAACCGCTGCTTTTGACGCACCAAAGACAAAAAACTGGGACGATACCGACACCTGGAGAATCAGCGTAAGTTACGAGGTCAACCCGGCCCTGACAGTGATGGCCGGTTTTGCAATCGATGAGAACCCGGTTCCCGACAGCACCATTGGTTTTGATCTGCCGGATTCTGACGCTCAGCTCTATTCCATCGGCCTGCGCTACAGTGTCAACGACACTCTTGACATCGGACTGGGATACCTTTACGACGATAAGGATTCCCGTGATGCCCTCAACGAAAACGTCAACGGTACATTTGACGGCGCTGGAGCACATCTTATTACTGTTGGCTTATCCTACAAACTCTAGTCTCTTTTTTGAGCAGACTGCAGATATCATAACTATTAAAAAAGGCGAACCAGAGCATTCTGGATCGCCTTTTTTAATGCCTGTCCCGGCCTTCTGCAGGTCTGTGGTTTTGCAGGTTTCCGGCCCCTACCTGAATAATTACGAAAAAACTACTGCGAGCAGGTATTTCTCCAGCAGGTGGGGTCAGAGGCCAGGTAATCTCCAGTGAGCTGAAAAGCCGCCCCCCGACATCCGTAGCATTCTGCCGACTTCTCGCAATCACGACATTCGCCTTTAATCATTTCCCGGTAGTTCTTCAGATTATTTATAACCTCACTGTTGCTTATAATTTCAGCCAGCCTGTTTTCCCTGACATTACCCACCGGAATAGTCACCCCCACGCAGGGCATGACATCTCCAGTGGCAGAGACAAGGCAGGAAACCTGATGCCGCATACATTTATTGCCAACCAGCGGAGGCTGTGGCTCCCAGTTGCGGCCATACTTTTCCCGGTCAATGGCTGAGAGTTGTGTAAACAGGTTTTTCAACTGCATCCCATCCACGGTAAGCCAGCTGTTTTCCGCCGCATTTTCCTGGGGCGTGATGACCTCAAAATACGGCTCTATCTTTTCTTCGCGCAGCCATTCCCACATCGCGGGCAGCTCCTCGATATTCTGCTGACAAATCACTGTGCTGATGGCAAGAAACAGTTCCTTTGAGGGATATCCCGCCTCCCTCAGGTTGGTAAGCGCTGTCCCGATAATGGTTGAAGCCCCAGCCTTTCCGGCAAGTTTGTCCTGAACCTGGTCGTCAAAAGAGTTGCGTTTAAGTGCCACCCGGACCCGATTTTCCGCAAGTACCCGGGCAAGTTCTGCGTCAATGCCGGTCCCGTTACTAAACATTTCAATGGTCAGTCCCTGAGAGCTTAAAAACGTTATCATCTCCTGAATATGCGGATAGATGCTCGGTTCTCCGCCAAGAATTATTATTTTACCGGCACCCATTTCTTTTGCCTGGCAAATAATATCTTTGATTTCATCTCTTGTGAGTTCATTACTCAGTTGTGACTTTGTTGGTACGTAACAATAAGAACAGCGAAAATTACAGACCCTGCTGAACTCGATTTCCATGGATAACAGCCTGCCAGCCGCCACTGCCTCTTGTATTTCCTGCTCAGTAAACTCAAGATTGTATATCTGCATAATACTTTAATATCCTTCAAGGTCTTTAAACGTATTCAAGTTTTCCCATCGCTTGACTTCACGTTGATACCTGCCCTTCCAGCCAATTTTCTTCATCATTTTTTTATAACGCCACTTGAGAAACGGTTTAAAGGCAAAACGCCATATTGAAATCCATATTTTCCCCTGTGAACGGGTTCTCTTGTCGGGATTCCAGAAGCCCAATACCCGCTGCCGATGATACCAGAAAAGATACTGGAGTTTGTCCGCTTCAAGATGCCTGGTCCGTACGTTTGCCCACAGCCCATTATATTTACGAAGATCTGACGGGTTTGTCACCAGCCCCTCGGCACGCAGTGATTCACGCATTTCTGTTTTAGGATACGGAGTCAGGATCTGGCAGTAGGCAGCGTCAGCGCCAAGTTCTTTGTAAAACTGATAATTGGCAATTATTGACTCCTCATCGTCATCAGGAAAGCCAAAAATAAGTCCGGCAAGCACCATTAAACCGTACTTATGGCAAATATCAACGGCTTTTTGAGAAGAATTACGAATATTGCCTTTACCAGCTGTTGCCAAATTTTCTTTGGAAACATTTTCAATCCCCAGAAACACTGAACAGAAACCGGCCTCTACCATCTTGCGGACCATATCCTCATTCTGGGCAATGGAAATACAATCAGCCTGCACCATAAGATGCAATCCTTTGTAGTTACGGGCAATGATTGCATCACAAAGCTCGATAACCCGCTTCGGGCTGAGCACCATATTATCATCAACAATAAACACCCAGCGTACTTTCTGCCTGTAATAGATGGCATCTAGATCTTCAAGCACCCGGCTGATGGGATAGGTGCGAAAGGTTCTACCATACATGTGCTTCATGGAGCAAAAATTACACGACCGGGTACAGCCGCGGGAGGTTTCAAGCACTTCAATTTTATGATAGATAAAATGATAGCCGCTGGTCAGTCTGCGCCTGTCCCGAACAGGCAGCTTCAGGGTTGCAAGATCAGCTGTCCTGCCCCGTTTGTTATGATGCCAGCCATGTTCATCCTTCCAGGAAAGCGATTCCACCTCTGCAAATGATCCCCCCCGGGCAAGACTGTTAACAAGCTGCCTGCACGGTTCTTCCCCCTCACCCCTGATCATAAAATCAACGGCATGAAGGTCTCCACTAACAGCGATCTCTTCAGCCATCAACGTGGCATGATACCCGCCAATCACAATCCTTACCTGCGGCAGGATTTCTTTAATCAGTCGTGCTATTTTCAGACAGGTATCATATTGCCAGGCCATGGCCGACAGACCGACCAGACCTGGTTGGATCTTAATGAGAGTTTTGCGCAGATATTTTTTTATTGCCCGCCGTTTCCTGATCAGATCAATCAAAAACACCTCATGCTCATCATCAATATTGCCGCCAATACTGGCAATGCCCAGGCTGGGCAGGTGAAATGCGGTGTCATGGATGATAATCGGCACCACGTCAGGCATGGAGATTAACACGACTTTCATGGCAAATCCTGCAATGAGTTATAATGCGTTTTAAAAGTGTTGTTCATTCTCCGGACAGGCAGCATCCGTACCTGCAAGCATGCTGACTGCCATCTGCTCAAGTGTTGCGGCTGTTGGCGGGTTAGCGGTGTAATCAGGCCTTATACTGCCGACAACACGTACCCGGACAGATTCAGTGCTGCTGGCAGAAAACAAAAAATTTCCCGGTGCAAAAACCTTATCACTGTTTTCTATCTTCACAACCACAAGGGATGCCTGACAGAGTCGGGCAATCTTAAATATCCCTTGCTGAAAACTTCCCAGTTTACCTTGCTGATTACGGGTTCCTTCTGGAAAAACAAATAAAATGCCGCCGTCTGCAAGATAATCACTCATCTTTTCGACCTGTTCAATCATCATTGCCGAAAAACGTCCCCGGGTTGTTGCAGGCAGATACCCTGAAACCCGCACCAGCCAACCAAACACCGGCAGGCTGAAAAACAGGGGTTTCACAATGGTTTTCTGCCGCTCAAACAGGGCAATACAGATCAGCGGATCGAGATAGGAAACATGGTTACAGATAACAATTGACGATTTAATTCTTCGCATTTTCTCATCAATTTGCCACTGGTGCATGGGAAAGAACAGACGCACAAGCCAGAGAAATCCTCGGAAGAAATGGCTGTTGAGCTTCTCAAAACGGTGTTCCCTGTTTCGGAAAAAAACATAGGCAGGCAGGTAAAAAACAAGTACAAAAAAAATCCCTGCCCCTAAAAAATAACACCAGAGCAAAAGGGTTGTAAAAAACGAATAGAGCACCCCCCGTGGCCGCACACAAGCCTTGTTGCAAGACGTGTCATTCGTGCAGGCCATTGGCAATGAGCAGGCAGGTGTTGACCCCGCCAAAGGCAAAATTCTGAACGGCAGCAATATGCGTCTGCCTGTCTGTGACTCCCCGGGTATGGCGAAGCATGGCACAACGTTCATCAACGGTTTCCAGGTTGAGTGTCGGTGCGATAAAGCCCTGTTCCATCATATAAAGGGTCAAAATCAGTTCAATGGCTCCGCAGGCTCCCATGGTATGGCCCATGTAGCTCTTAAGCCCGGTCACAAGCGGCCTCTCGTTATAAACATCATATATTGCCTGCGCTTCGATCACATCGCCCATCTTGGTGGCGGTTGCATGGGCGCTGATAAAATCGACCTCCGCTGCGGAAATTCCCGCATCTGCAAGGGCCAGCTCAAGAGTTGCGGTAATCCCCTCAAGATTGGGCAGGATAAGATCGCCGCCATTATTGTTTGAGGCAAAACCCACCACCTCACCCAAAATCTCCGCCCCCCTGGCTTTTGCATGCTCAAGCTCTTCAAGCAGGAGAATACCCGCACCCTCACCCACCACTAACCCATCCCGTTGCCGGTCAAAGGGGCGGGGAGTAGCTTCCGGGGTATCATTATAGTCAACCGAGCAGGCCAGCAGGTTATCAAACACGGCAACGGTTGTGGTGTCGTATTCGTCGGCTCCGCCGCAGAGCATGGCATCCTGCATGCCGTATTTCACCATTTCATAGCCAAGACCTATGGACTGGCTGGAGGTTGTGCAGGCCGTTGACGAGGCAATCACCCGGCCGGTAATACCAAACATGCGGGTAATATTCACCGCTGTGGTATGCACCATGGACTTGAGATAATCCACTGCGCCGATTGAGGAAAACTCTTTTTTTGAGTTACTGAAAAACGTCTTATAAATATCACGCTGCACGGTCGGACTGCCGTGGGTGGAGCTGAACGACACCCCAAGACGTCCCGACGTTATAAAATCCTGCTCAAGACCGGAGGACTCAAGCACGTCCTTTGCCACCTGACAGGCGTAATAGGCCACCGGCCCCATGGTTTTACGGAATGTACGGGAGAAGCCGTAGTCAATGGCGTAATCCACGGTGCCAAAGACCCGGGAATGAATATACTCAGTGAGCAAGCCGTCATCACGAAGCGGCTTGACCCCTGAAACACCATGGCGCAGGCTCTTGACAATATCCTCTTTACCATAACCAATAGGCGTTATGGCCGAACACCCGGTAATGACTACCCGACGAGTCATCAGCTCTTGCGCGAGGCAGCCATTGCCTCGATATAATCTAAAATATCGTTGATTGTCCGGATGGACATGGCCTGCTCCTTTTCCTTGCGTTCAAGGGTAAAGCCGAGCATTTTTTCTATTTTGGCCAGCAATTCAATGGCATCAATTGAGTCAAAGCCATGGTCATCACGCAGGTTGTCATCAAGGCCCGGATTGTCAAATTCAAAATCTTCTGTAAGAATGGCCAGGATTTTCTCCTGGATTTCATTTCTGGTCATCATTGCGACAGGGTAAGAGGTTTACAGGACAATACCAAAAAACTGATACTACACTCTTTTTTGGCAAAAACAAAGCCCGCACTTTCAAAAAATCAACCATAGCGGCGACAGAGTATAGTGGTTGGCTCAGGCAAGAAAGCGATCAAAATGATACCATTGAAACGGGTACCTGCGCAGGGTCTGCGCCAACAGATCGGCATACTGTTGCGCTGCCTGCCGGATGTTTTTCTCTCGTTCTTTCCGAGAGGTTTCTTTAAGCAATATTGGCTGTTCAAGGGTAAAACTGTACTGGTTACGGCCGGTACGGAGGGTAAAAAAAGGGAGCAATGGCGCGCCTGTCAGCAGGGCAAAGATGTAGGGGGCTGTTGGAATTTTTGCTCTATGGCCAAGAAAATCAACCTCAACGCCGCGCTGGCCTTCCTGCCAGAGCATATCGCCGGTCATGGAGACCACCCCGCCTGAGCGCAGGTGGTTTATTCCGTCCACCCCGTCAAAAGGAGAGCCGCCATCCTGGCTCACGCCGATAATGCGGATGCCTGAACCGCGCAGCTGCTCTTTTTGATGATGCTCCACCTTTTCTTTTTCCTTAATCCCCATGTAGAGCAGCAGCCTGATATCCAGCCCCTGATCCTGCAGCAGGTGGGCGGCAATATCCCAGTTTCCCAGATGTGATTGCAGGATTATTGCCCCGGTTTGCTTATTGATATTGCGTAAAGAGTCAAGCCCCTCAGACCTGTAGAGAATGCGCTCAGGAAGAATTTTCAGCGCCATTCTGTCCAGGTGAATAGTGGTGAAATTCTGGAACTGATAAAAGGCACAGAGCCGGTGATAGAGTGCAGATTTTCCGGGAAAGAGTATCCGGTAAAAACGGACACTCTCCCGGCGTTTTGCGGGCAGACAGAAAAACCCCACAGCTATACTGCGGGCAATCACCTGCATGAGCCAGGAGACAGGGTAATAGCAGAACCTGAACAGGGGATGTGGTTGTCTGGTGATCATGGCGTGAAAAAACGTGAGAAAAATCGACGCATGATTAAGCGAAAAAAGGTGATGGTGTTACGCCAGAAATCCACAAAAGGACGAAAATGGGAAACGCGCTCACTGCCCTGGTAAATAACCTGCACCGGAGCCTCCACAATGGACATGCCTGCCATTGCCGCCTGAACAAGCACCTCCACTTCATACTGATACCGTTTGGCCCGCACCGGAAGATTCAGGGTTTCGGGTAATGGATAGAGCCTGAAACCACTCTGGGAATCAGCCACCCATGGACCGCCCGAGGCCCAGACCCAGAAATTGGAAAAGCCCCGGCCAAAACGGCTTGTCCAGGGAACGTCCCTGCCCTCCATTCCCTGTCGTACCCCCAGGACCAGCGGACGTTGCCCTTCGGGAACAGCCTCAAGAAGCCGCAGACAATCCTGCGGGGTGTGCTGGCCGTCAGCATCAAGGGTTATGGCCCAGTCACACCCCTGCATGGCAAGGCCAAAGCCGGTGAGCAGGGCTGCCCCCTTGCCCTGATTGTATTCGTGGTGCAGCACAGTGATGTCTGTTATCCCCCGGAGAACTGTTGCCGTGTTATCTGTTGAGCCGTCATCAACAACAAGTATGGGCAGGTTCAAAGGTCGGCATCCGGCAATAACCTCTGCTATCCGTTCTCCATGGTTATAGGTTGGAATAACTATTGCCGCCCGCATCATCTCATCCTCTTGCGTCACACTTCAACGCTCTTATATTTACTTGAGTATTAACAATCCGTAAGGGGCAAGCAGGTCTCCAGCTGAGCATGATCGGGTGCTGCCGGGTCCTTACTCCTTGCCGACAAAAGCCATTGCCCAGGTGCCAGGCCCCATGTGCACTCCGGAAGTAAGTGACAGAGGCAGTTGTATGATGCTGCTCTTTACACGCAGCTTTTGCAGGGCAGGGACGGCAACGTCCTCTACCCATTT
>QNYF01000097.1 GCA_003978695.1 Desulfobulbus sp.
CATGGGGGTGTAGCAGTTAACTACATGCAGGTTACAGGATTAACAAAAGACAGTTCAGGTCTGTTAACTGGAGTAGAGGCCATTGACCTTGAAACCGAATCCAGATACCAGTTGCGTGCAAAGAGTATAGTTAACGCCACCGGAGTTTTTGTTGACGCGATTATGCGCCTTGATGATCCGCAGGCCAGGCCTCTTGTCCGGCCAAGCCAGGGAGTGCATATTGTCCTCAGCAAGAACTTTCTTGACGGCGACTCAGCTATTATGATTCCGAAAACCTCTGACGGCAGAGTACTCTTTGCCGTTCCCTGGCATGATAGGGTGGTGGTTGGCACGACAGATACGCTGGTTGATGAATGCTCGCTTGAGCCCCGCGCTCTTGAAGAGGAGATTGATTTTATCCTGCATACAGCCAGAAAATATTTAACCCGTGCGCCTCAGAGAAAAGACGTTCTCTCAATTTTTGCAGGCCTGCGGCCTCTGGCTGCTCCAGAAGGCGACGACAACACCAGCACAAAAGAGATTTCGCGCAGCCACCATCTGCAGGTTTCGCTGTCGGGTCTTGTTACCATCACCGGCGGCAAATGGACCACCTATCGTAAAATGGCCCAGGACACTGTAGACAAAGCCGCCCTTGTGGGCTGCCTGGAACCGACACCATGCAAAACCGGGGAGATGCCCATCCATGGCTGGCTGGCAAATGTTGATCCGGCTGATCCCCTGTCCTATTACGGCTCAGACGCAGAGGCCATGCGTGATCTTATCAAAAAGCGACCCGAGCTTGGCAAACCGCTCCATGCCCGCCTGCCTTATACTGCTGTTGAGGTAATCTGGTCTGTCAGGCATGAAATGGCAAGAACAGTGGACGATATTCTTGCCAGACGGCAGAGAGCATTGTTTCTTGATGCCCGTGCTGCCATTGAAATGGCTCCGGCAGTTGCAAAAATTCTGGCAGACGAACTGAAAAAAGACATCCCCTGGCAAAGGGAACAGATCAGGCAGTTCACAGAACTTGCCAGGGGATATTTTCTTGTCAGCTGATAATTTACTGGAGTAAACCGGGAACAGACCACCTTTTTTATTTGCTCGTCAATTCTTTCTCGGCCGCCCTGGTTTACCCTGGTGTGACACGCCTTCCAAGCATCTCACTTATTTCCTTCGTGAACCGGTCATTACCAAGTGCAAAATTTCCATTTGTGGATTTTCTTATCGTATCAATTTATTTTGATTCCAATTCATAACGAAACAATTCCCTGTACACCACCTGCCTGTCTGCATCCGTCCGACCAAGATTTTGACAAAGGGAATGAGGACGGGTAAGGAAAAACATATCACCCTAACCATTGACCCGGTAGCTTGACCATCGATATTCACCTGGATGCTTCACTGTTCCAGCACGCACCGGATTCAACTCGATATATCTTTGACAGAAAAAAAGATATTGTTGCTGCTCAATAATGCGGGAACGAAATCTCCCCTCCCAAAGAGTACCACTGCGTTTATACGTCCGATTAACGCACTGCATATAACGCTGACCCAATCGTTTCATGAGCCTTCCTGCGCTATCGGATTTTGCCGGCGTTAAAAGAAGATGGGCATGATTTTTCATCAAAACATAGGCATGCACCAGGCAGTCTGCATTTTTCGCATACTCCTTCAGCCAGTCAAGATAAAACAAATAGTCATCATCATGGAAAAAGCAGGTTTGCCTGTTATTCCCACGCTGGATGATATGGAGTGGAATATCGGAAACAATGATTCTGGATCGTCTTGATGTTCATGCGAAATACTGCGAGCTGCAGTAGAGCATAATAAAAACCGTGGTCTGTCCTTTATTGTTACTTATTGTTACTCGGTTCGTATCAGGACGCAGGTGATGTTTATGTCTCGGTGTTGAGAATTCTATCCTCCATCTCGACAATTTTATGATCCATCCGGCCCTTGTTAAACAGAAGAACAGCGAGCAGCCAGCCGTAACAGATGACGGCCGCAATGGCGAAAAGCGGGTAAAAATAGCCTAAAGGGCAGAGGATCAGCACGGTGAGCCAGTGCAGGAAAAGCACCTTGCGGGAGTGGAGACGAAGGGGAAAATCCCTGTGTCTGCTTATAACGATCAGACCGCTCAGGTTCCAGCCATAGAGGGCGGTGAAGGTATGCATTCTCAGAAGGAGGAGGGCATGCTGGTGGTCATAGTTGCTGCTGAAAGTGAGAAGGATATAGAGTATTCCAGTGACCGAAGTGACCAGCAGAAAAAGAATTCCCGAGGTGAGAAAGTCCTTCTGCTGCAGTTGTTTCCCCTGGTACCAGTAGAGATAAAAGATCAGAGCCACGGTGAGAAACAGGGTGGAGGCAATGAGAATCTGGGGAATAAACCAGTTTGCCAAAATAAAGAGAAAGAAAATAATAACCCCGAGATTGATTGCCCAGAAGGAGATTTCTTTCAGAGAACCGATGGGATGAGGATTACTGTTTTTCATAAAGCCGAAAATAACGGACATGGTGACCTGGGAAAGAGGAAAGGAGAATCCCAGGAAAGAGGTATCCAGCTTCAGTTTGTCCAGGGTGAGCCAGTGGCCGTATTCACTGTTAAGGATAGCCAGACTGGCGATCACAAGCCCGAGGGACAGACAGAGAAGAGAGGTCTGGTGGAATTTTGTTGCTGTTTTTTCTCGCTTTGAAAACAGTCCCCGGGGGAGAAAGCTGCCGAAATGGCGCATTCTGACCGATTCAAGAATAGAGGCGAGAACCAGAGGAATAACCAGGCTAACCCCGTACCACTGCATAAAGGCACACAAGGCAAAGAGAAGGGAAAAACAGAGAAAAATCCTGCCTCGCCAACTCAATTGAGGTTGGTCTTCCGTGAAGTAGACGAGCATGGTTCCGCCACTGCATAAGTTGAAGAGGAAGATATGCAGCCGTTCAAAATTGAGGACTTTCGGGTCAATGAGGTGATGGAAAAATCCGAAGGCCAGGGCCGTTGTCATTATGATCCAGAAAAGTGATTTTAGTGATCTGCTCATGATTCTTTTAGTTATTTTCCAAGGAGATAACACAATGCAGGTTCAATAGTCGGCCAGTTGAAAACAAAACCTGTCTTATCCAGCTTTTCTGTGGAAACACGACATCCGGAGAGTATGACTTCCCGAGCCATTTGTCCATACATGATTTCAAACAGGCGCCCAGCCATGGGACAGAGCAGGGGGCGGCCGGTCACCGTTAGATTAAACCAAAGTCAGGCCACTTTTTTTAACCTTTTTTCATGAGACGATTACTCGATAGAATGTAAATGTACTTTTTAATGAATCTTTAGGATAATTAGCAGTTACATAGCCAGCTATAATTAGGTATTCTGTATATTGCAGGTCATTATGATCTCCTTTTGGTTGTTGTGATAATTGGTTTCCGAAAGGATAAGCAGTGGCCTCCTTTTGCCATGCCTTAATCACATGGACAGAAACAATGGTACACTCACCCGCTAACGATACCCTCACACGGAGCCTCCAGTGCTGCTGATAATTAACAACCTTCGCATTCCCATTGAGCAGGACGGG
The DNA here is from genome assembly GCA_003978695.1 of Desulfobulbus sp. Lineage (GTDB taxonomy): Bacteria > Desulfobacterota > Desulfobulbia > Desulfobulbales > Desulfobulbaceae > Desulfobulbus_C. The sequence continues at coordinate 3,549 of QNYF01000097.1, forward strand.
GAACGGGCCTACCTGCTGGCAGCATCAGATAAAATGGGGCTGGTCACCGGGCAGATTACAGTACATAAAATTCTCAGCAAAACTCTTGATCTTAAAGACCCGGAGCAATTCTTTTATATTCTTTCACTTGCAGTGAGTATTCCCGATACTTACTCCAACAAACAGCGGTTTGCCAAGTATGTGGAGCCGGTGTGGCAATACAATACAATTACAGAGAATACAGACAGGCCCATTGTAGTGGGCTTTGGTCCGGCCGGGATGTTTGCTGCGCTGGAACTGCTGAAATATGGTTTGAAGCCCCGTATCTTTGAGCGGGGGAAAACCATTGAAGAACGCTCAGCTGATGTGGAAGCATTTATCAGCAGACGACTGCTCAACCCTGAATCAAACATTCAGTTTGGCGAAGGAGGGGCAGGATCGTATTCAGACGGCAAACTCTTCTCCCGCCGCAATAACAATACCGGCATTATTAATCAGGTACTGAAGACCTTTATTAAATTCGGTGCTCCGGACGAGATAGAATTTATCAGTAAGCCGCATCTCGGCACCGATGTTTTATGCAGGATTGTGCGTAATATTCGTGAATATATTCTCACACGAGGTGGTGAAATATTTTTTAATGCCAGGATGACCAGTCTGCTGATAGCACAGGAAAGAGTACGGGGAGTCGTTATAAACGAGGAGCAGGAGTTTCTCTCGTCAAGAGTGTTTATTGCACTGGGGCATTCTGCCAGAGACACCTTTGCCATGCTCGAACATAAAGGGGTGCTCATTGAGCAGCGCCGAATCTCTGTGGGAGTCCGGATAGAGCATCCCGCTCACATCATAAACACCATGCGTTATGGCAGAAAATATCAAAACTTTCCCGGCCTTGGCGCAGCTACATACTCGCTGAACCATACGGACCGCAACAAAAAACGAGGTGTCTACACCTTCTGCATGTGTCCGGGCGGGGAGATTGTCAATGCCTCATCAGTTGCTGGCAGACTGGTGCTCAACGGGATGAGTTATTCAGACAGGTCATCCCCGTTTTCAAATGGCGCGCTCGTTGTCAACTGTCATACAACGGATTACGGTTCTGATGAACCGCTGGCCGGAATTGCCTTTCAGGAAACAATAGAGAAAAAGGCCTTTGCCGCCGGAGGCAGTAACTGGACAGCTCCTGCTCAGAGTCTGCTCAACTTCCTTGGCGAACAGGAAAGCAATTACCTGCAGAATACTTCGTACAAGATGGGAACCGTGGCCGCTGATATGCGTGATATTTTTCCGAGATTCATCACCGACGAGCTGCAGATCGCCTTCCATAAATGGCGGCAGCAGGTGCCCTCTTTTGTCTCTCACCATGCAATCCTGCTGGCTGCCGAAACACGGGTCACCTCACCTGTGCGGATCATGAGAAACGAACATTTTCAATCGGTGAATATAAAAAATCTCTACCCCATCGGCGAGGGTGCAGGATACGCCGGAGGCATCACCAGCTCTGCCGCCGACGGAATCAGAGCGGTTGCATCCTGCATGGCATGCGAGGTGAAAAAACTCTCAGGCTGAGAGTTCCTGATGTCTGTAGCAATCTGTTGTGTGGTCATTGACCATGCCGATTGCCTGCATATGGGCATAACAGATTGTGCCGCCCACAAAGGTAAAACCGCGTGCTTTAAGCTCTTTGCAGACAATAGCTGCAAGTGGTGTCGTCGCAGGTACATCAACGAGCGTTTTCCAGCTGTTCTGGATTGGTGTGCCGTCGACAAAACCCCAGAAAAAGCTGTCAAGTGTTTCTCCCTTTGCCAGCATATCAAGATAACAGCGGGCGTTGTTGATAAAGGCATTCACCTTGCGTTTATTACGGATAATACCCGGGTCCTGGAGAAGGCTGGCAACCTTTTTTTCATCATACACTGCCATCTTTTCAGCCTGAAAATTATCAAACACTTTTTTGTAATGTGCTCTTTTTTTAAGAATAGTCAGCCAGCTAAGTCCTGCCTGCGCGCCTTCCAGACAGAGAAACTCAAACAAAGCCCGTTCATCGTGCAGGGGAACGCCCCACTCTGTATCGTGATACCTGCAATATAAAGGATCATCACCACACCAGCTGCATCTCGTTTTCATAATGATACCATTTCCCCTGATGTTTATCCCGCTCAACGGTCATGTCCGAAAACCGCCAGCAATCATTTTATAAATATTGTAGCATAAACGTAACTACTCACGGAGGTAAGCACCATCACTGGCATAACCTCCATACTTGTATGACACCGCTCCGCTGTTACTTACAGGGGGCCGGAGATTTTCGTGATCAGGCTGGCGCAGCGTATTAGTCATACGTAAGCCAGCCTGAGCGCGGAGGTAAGCGCAGACTCCGAAGATTCGGTGCCCTGTGAGCAGTTACGCCTAAACAACATGAAAAATCTTTCCTTAGACGACTATAAAAGTATTATTCTCCGGCGTGATCCCCATTATGACGGCCGTTTATACTTTGGAGTAACTACAACAAAAATATACTGTCGACCGGTCTGCCCGGCCCGGCCAAAACCTGAAAACATTGTTATTTACAAAAGTAAAAGTGCAGCTGAAAAGGCCGGCTGCAGGGCATGCCTCAGATGCCGACCTGATCTTGCCCCGGGCAACAGGTTTATCCAGCCGGGGAAAGATATTGTCAGACGATGCCTGAACCTGATGGATGAGACTTTTCCTGAACATAAGAGTATAGAAACGCTTGCAACCACACTTGGCATATCTGCCCGGCATCTGCGAAGAGTCTTTGCAGAACAGCTTGGGGCATCACCCGGAGAAATACTGAAAACGCAAAAGATTCACTTTGCAAAACACCTGCTTCTTGAGACCCGGGAATCTGTTTCCGACATTGCCTTTGCTTCCGGATTTACGTCAATCCGCAGGTTTAATGAAGCCTTTAAAACAGCTTATCGACAAACACCATCACAAATACGCACAGGAAAACACTCCCGGCAACACAAGGGTGACAAAATACAATTATCACTTATGATCCTGCCCCCTTACGACTTCACATCCATTCTGTCTTTTCTCAAAAGACATGCGGCATTCGGCATTGAAAAAGTCACCGACAGGTATTATGAACGCCATGTTCCACAGCATAACTCATATGCTACATTTCGAGTTACCATCAATAAAAAACAAGACGCCTTGCTCGTTGACTTACAAGGTTTCAAGCTCCAGCAGTTAAGCGGACTGCTCATTACTATTGGCAGGTTGTTTGACAGGGATCATAACCCTGACCACCTCCCTGTCACCTCACAAGGGAAACATCCGGGAGTTCGGGTTCCAGGATGCTTTGATCCTTTTGAGACAGCAGTATCCATTATATTAAGCCAGCTCGTGTCAATTGCACAGGCAACAGGAAAACTTGCGGCGTTAATCCAGCGATTCGGCAGTATTCTGGATAAAAAAGATGTCTTCCGTTTTCCTCAGCCCGAACAACTGATGAATGCCGAAATAGAAAAGATTGGAATAACACGGGCAAAAGCCGATGCTATTCGGGCCATTGCACGTCTTGTTCATGAGCAGAAAATTATCTTTTCATACGGTGCTGATTTTGCCCGGACGAGGAAACAACTTCTTGCTATAAAAGGCATTGGGCCGTGGACAACAGAAATAATGATGATGCGCTGTTTCGGTGATCCCGATGCCTTTCCTGAAAATGATCTCTTTATCAAAAGAGCCTTGGCACAACACTCTGTTGACGAAAACCTCTGGAAAACTCACAGGGCCTACATGACCAATTATATCTGGAATCAATCCAGACAGAACCTCTCACCAGGTAAAAAAAATGGATAACCGATATAAAAAAATGCCATCACCCATAGGTCCAATTTTTATTGTTGCTGACACCAGCTCGCTGCGGGCAATCACCTTTGAAAAAAACTGGCCTGATGAGTTACAGAAATGGAAAACAATCAGCCAGGGCAGTAATGCAATTATACAAAAAACCCGAAACCAGCTTGAGGAATATTTTGCAGGCCACCGAACATTTTTTGAGCTGCCCATAGTTTTTACCGGCACTCCATTTCAAAAGAAAACCTGGCAGGCATTACTCACTATTCCCTATGGACAAACACGATCCTATTCGCAACAGGCTCAGAGAGTCGGGAACCCGAAAGCGGTGCGGGCTGTGGGCAGGACAAACGGCTTAAACCCGATTGCCATTGTGGTTCCCTGTCACCGGGTAATCGGTAAATCCGGCAAACTTACAGGCTATGCCGGAGGGCTTGATATAAAACGTTTTTTACTGGATCTTGAAAAAAAATCGTGACTCTTCAGCTCCACCCCATCTGAAAAGTTACAGACCACACGTTATGCCAAAGTCGTGGTGCTACCTGAATAGTTACAAAAAATCTTCGCAGAGAACAGACTAAAGAATACTTGTACGGCCCGGTTTTTCAGCCCTCAAGACCTGCAAGAATTTGCTCAATCACCCCGCCTATAATTTCCCTGTCCGGATGGGTCTTGGCAAATACCTGCAGCCCCCAGAGATTAACCATCAAATACCTGGCCAGGATTTCAGGACTTTTCCCGGAGGCAAGCTCCCCTGCTTTGCGGGCGTTATCAAGAGATCGCCGTATGACAGCTTCCATTTTCTTGAAATGTGTTTTGACAGCCTTGTTAATCCTGCCATTTTCGGGTGAAAGCTCAAGCACCGTGTTTACCAGAAAACAGCCCCGCTGCTCCTGCTCATCCATAAGCACATCAGCAATAATTCCGAAAAATGTTTTGATACCGGCAAGGGGAGAATCTGCTGTTTCCAGACAGTCCTGAAGTTTTTGTATATTCTGCTGCCCGTAATACTCAAGCGTTGCCAGAAACAGGCCTTCTTTTGAAGCAAACGCGGCATAAAGACTGCCCGGTTGCAGACCGGTTGCCTTTACAAGACTTGCAATACTGCACTTACAATAGCCCTCCTGCCAAAATACATCCATGGCCTTCTGCAGGACTTCCTTGCGGTCAAAGCTTACTGTTCTTGCCATAATATTTCATATTTCCGGGGTATTATATACTTTATTGAGCAATCATTCAAAATAATGTTGAACAAACGATCAATAATGGTTATTATTTGAATAATCATTCAATTATGGGAGAATACTAGCATGAAAACTCTAAAAGAACAAATCGCTGAATTTGACAGGGAAAAAGTCAAAAAAATACCAAAAGATTTTTTAGATACCATGCACACTTCTATTCGAGGACTCAAGGCAACGGGACTTGAAGAAAACTGTCTGCAAACCGGCGACATAGCCCCAGGATTTACCCTGGTCAACCATAAGAACGAACAACGATCTCTTGCCGACTACCTGAAGACATCGACTGTCGTGCTGAACTTCTATCGGGGGGGATGGTGACCTTACTGCAACCTGGAGCTGTATGCTCTGCAAAAACATCTCGCCGAATTTACCAGAGCTGGCGCAACACTGGTTGCCATCTCGCCTGAAACACCGGATCATTCGCTCTCAACCCATGAAAAAAACAAACTGGCATTTGATGTTCTCTACGACCAGGGTAACAGATCAGCAAGAGATTTCGGCCTGGTTTTTGAACTGCCCCAGGTGCTGCGGCCGATTTACGAAAAACTGGGTATTGATATCACAAGTTACAACGGTGACAAATCATTTACTTTAGCTATTCCAGCTACCTATATTATTAAGCAGGATGGAAGCATCGCCTATCACTTTATCGATGCAGACCACACAAAACGTGTGGAGCCATCATTTATACTCAAACAATTAGCCCTGAGCTGAAAGTTACAAATATCTGTAACCTCAATCCATCTGGGGCAGCAAGGAGTTCCAAATGACAGCAAATACACTCTTTACCCCGTTTTCACTGGGAAATTATACCCTGAAGAATCGAATTGGTCTGGCGCCGATGACCCGAATGTCAGCGGGAGAAAATGGCATTCCCCGTCAGGATGTTTTTGATTTTTTGACAAGGCGAGCCAGAAACGGTGCGGCAATCGTGTACACCGAAGCCATTGTCACGGATTACGAAAGCGCCCAGGGCTATCCTGGACAGGCCAGAATAACGACCCAGCCACAGATTGATGCCTGGAAAAGAGTTGTGGAAGACATTCATAACGAAAATTCCCTGGCTATTCTCCAGATGTTTCACTGCGGTCGAATGGCCTGGCCTGATGTCAATCCGGCCCACCGTTCCATTGCGCCAAGCGCTCTTGCCCCGACACAGGACAACCCGTTGACTCAGGCCCCCTACCCCACACCTGAAGCAATGAGCGCATTTGACATCAGCCATGTCATTTCAGGTTTTGTGGAAACTGCCAGAGGGGCTTTTGCCGCCGGATTTGACGGGGTGGAAATCCATGGCGCACACGGCTATCTGATCAGCCAGTTTCTCTCAGCCTATTCAAATACACGAACAGATGATTATGGCGGTTCAGTAGCAAACCGCTTCCGTTTTGCCAGAGAAGTAATTCAGGCCGTTAAAAAGATTACGCCTGCAGGAAAACTACTGATTTTCAGAATCTCAGACTGGGGTATTGCCGATATGGAGGTCTCGCTTTTTGCAAACCGGCAAGACTATCAGGAGACCATCAAACTTCTGGCAAATGAACCTGTTGACGCCATCTCTGTTTCAACCTATGCATTCGACAAGGATGCGTACGGCAGTGGCCAAAACATGGCGCAACTCACAAGAGAAGTTACAGATATCCCCCTGATAATCTGCGGTGGAATTTACGACAGGGCAACTGCTGAGCAGGCCCTGCAGGACGCAGACATAATGCTTGCGGGCAAATCCCTGCTCTTAAACCCGAACTGGGTAGCTGATATAAAAGAGAACAAACCGCTTACCCGGTTCAGTTCAGAAGAGGCTGGTATTGCCTATACACCGGAACCTCTTCTGTAACGCTGTTGCCCCCTTTAACTCAGCTGAGCTGAAGGGGGGGCCGTTATTTATCAAGAATTTCCTGCAGCCAGGCAAGGGCTGCAGCCACCTTGGGAAAACCAATGGTGGAAACAAGCAGGAGCAAAGCGTGCTGAAGCTCTTCCTCTCTGGCTCCGGCCTTTAAGGCTCGTCTTGCATGGGAGTGGACTGCACCGACAGAGCCTGATGCGGCGGCAACGCCAAGCTGAATCAGGTGAGCGGTTTTCTCATCAAGCGGCCCTGCCGAGCGCACGGTTGCACCGAGATGATCCACTGCCTGCAAAACTTCCGGAAAACGTTCCTGCAAGAGCTGAAAATGTCTGGGGCCTTTTTTACCTGGCATACATATTCCTCCATTAAAGGGAAAGCAGAGAAATACTTCTCTGCACTGCTTAAGAAATTGTGTATTACACGGTATAAAGTCAATCAATAATTCCTGAATAGTTACAATTTATGAATGTATAAACCCGCACCCCTCCTGTATGCTATGCCTTACCTGCTACTCACCCTGAGCGCTCTTTTCTGGTCGGGAAATTTTGCCCTCAACCGGGGAATATACGCTGAGACTCCACCGGTCAGCCTGGCTTTCCGGCACGGGACAAAGGGAATCAGGGCTGTAGGCATAAACCGGGCCTGGCCGTCCATTACCCTTATGCCTGTTTTCGGCACAATTCCTGCCATTGTTTTCCTTGATGAACAGCTGCCGATCATATTAAGGGTATGATCTTTGTCTTTAGCGGTATCTGTACAACCACTGTTCAACCTGGCATTTTCCCTTAGAAAACAACGGATAACGTCACCACAACTCAACCTGAGGAGGCACTCAATGCTGCAAACATTCGTTCGAATATGCTCACTCTTTGTCTTTGCCTTTATAGCGTCGATAACAACAGGGTACGCAAAAAATGACATACAGGCAGTGACCATCACCCCTGTCAAAATTACTGACCAGATCTTTATGCTGTCAGGAAAAGGCGGCAATATCGGCTTATTCATCGGGCAGGACGGAACATTTATGATTGATGATCAGTTTGCCCCGCTGACCGAAAAAATTCTTGCCGCAATAAAAACCGTTGGCGGCACCCATCCGAAGTTTTTATTCAACACCCACTACCATCCAGACCATACCGGAGGGAATGAAAACCTGGGTGAAGAGGGCACCCTGATTTTCTCCCAGGAGAACGTCCGCAAACGTCTGCATGACGGGTATTTCATTAAAGAGTTTAAAGCAGAGCAACCTCCTTTTGACCCTGACGGACTGCCGGTGGTTACCTTTTCCAAAGATATCAGCTTTCATCTCAATGGCGACAAGGTACATGCCGTCTTTGCTCCGCACGCACACACCGATGGCGACAGCTTCATTGTCTTCTCCAAAGCCAATGTCATCCACACCGGCGATATTTTTTTTAACGG
>QNYF01000124.1 GCA_003978695.1 Desulfobulbus sp.
GCCCCAGGCAATGGCGGCCAGACTGGCCCCAAACCGTGAAATCATGTACCGGACCAGGGCCCATTCCGTTGAAAAAGATGATGAAGGCTGGCTGGTTCGCACCGGCCAGCTTGAGCTGCACTGTCACCACCTGGTGATCGCCCTGCCCGTTAACAGCAGCCTGCCGATGCTGACAAGCTGCTCTGCTCTTGCCGGCACACCACCCCCGCTGTCGTCAATACCTGAATCCCGTATTGCCACAGTGGCCCTGGGGTTTACAAAGAGCGCGGAAATACCTCCTGGCTTTGGCTACCTGGCACCGGAATCCGAGCAACGCTTCACCCTGGGTGCTCTTTTTTCCTCGCACATGTTTCCAGGACGGGTGCCTCCCGGGCATCTTCTCCTCGAAGCCCTTGTGGGCGGACGACGTCATCCAGAACGACTGGAACTCTCTGATGATGCGCTCATTGACAATGTCTACCAGGATCTTCAACACCTCATTGCCCTGCCTGATCCTCCCGTTTTCAGCCGGGTGCTGAGGCCAAAAAACGGTATACCGCAACTTGAAGCAGGTTACCCTTCCCTGCTCAACTGGCGCAGAAAAATCCATCAAAACACCAGCAATCTCCACATCTGTGGTTTTGGCTGGCAGGGAATCGGCATCAACGACATGCACAAGGAGGCCTGGAAAATGGCCAAACGAATCTTGGTCGGTCTGCAAAGCGAAGAAAATGCAGAGGTAAAAGGCGTTTACTTTTAAAGAAGTCGTAACTATTCAGGTAGCACCATGACTTTGGCATAACGTGTGGTCTGTAACTGTTCAGCTGCAGACAAAAAAGGCTGGAAGAGCGATGCTCTTCCAGCCTTTTTTGTCTCTTTGCCCCGTCCTTTTCAGACAGAGTGCTCACCTCTTATTGTTTCAACTTACTACAGAGCAGCTCCATCTGCTCCCGGATGCTCGTCTTCCGTGACATATCACGAGTAATGACTTTTATGGCATGCAACACGGTGGAATGATCACGATTATAATAACTGCCAATGTCAGCAAGAGATTCACGGGTATATTTTCTGGTCAGAAACATGGCCACCTGACGGGGAAAGGTGACTGCTCTTTTCCGGGAACGGGACTGGAGTTCCTCCACAGAGACATTAAACTGACAACCAACGAAATCGCGGATAGTTTGACCGGTAAGTGTTGCCGGGGAACCAACCATCCCGTGCAGAACCTCCCGAACAAGATCCATATCAGGCACAGCTCCACGCAGACAGGACTTGGCTTTAATGCCGATCAAGGCACTCTCAGTGCGCCGAATATCCCCATGCAGGTTGCTGGCCAGGAAATCAACCAGCTCATCGGTGAGCGCCAAATCGCTGCGTTCTGCTTTATGGCGGATAATTGACACCCGAGTTGCATACTCAGGAGCCTCAATGCTGGTCACAAGACCAGAAGTCATACGGGAACGAAAATCTTCATCAAGCCCTTTAAGCTTCCTTGGTGGAACAGCGGAGGTCAGGACAACCCGTTTCCCTGATTTAATCAGGTAATCAAGGACATTGTTCAACTCTTCCTGTGTTTTGGACTTGCCGGTCAGGGTGTGGACATCTTCAACAAGCAAAATATCACAGCCGTTAATAAATTTGCCTGAAAACTGCTCCATGGTTTTGTTACGGATACCCTTCACCATTTCTGCGGAAAACTGCTGGGCGGTCAGGTACTGCATCCGGGTTGCCGGAGCTGACTGCATCACCTGATGAACCACCCCTTGCGTTAAATGGCTTTTACCAAGCCCTGTGTCTGAATTCATGAACAGACAGTTACCAAAACTCAGATTATTTGAGGCAATGGCATCACAGGCTGAACGCGCCAGCATATTGGACTCCCCCACCATAAACTGATCAAAAGTATAGGCAGGGTGCAACGATCTGACATGAGTCTTACCGGTTCGCACTCCCGGCAACCGCAGCTGCCCGGATCCATCATGTTCGATTTGAAGCGGTGTATTTTCATCAACAGTTAATCTGACAGCAACAGGATCATTACTGATTTCACCAATTCTTGACTTAATCAGACCAAGATAACGTTCTTCAACCCAGTTGCTGAAAAAATGATCAGGACAGGCAAGTTCCAGGCCGTCCTCATCTTCTTTTACACAGGTTATTGGTTGAATCCACAGGCAAAACTCACTTTCAGGCAGATGATCATTCAAGGACTGTTTAATGGTTTTCCACAACATAAGTGTTCTTTCTCGCTTGATCGAAGGGTTAACGGGTAAGTCGTACTGATTACATGTGGCAATCAGAATGATGGATAATATTTACCTGAAAAAGGAGCTTTTGGTCAAAAACGATTAAAGCTGATTTCCCCATAAACATCAAATTCTCAAAGTGAAATATCGCCCCCTGCAGGGAACAGGCTTTACAGTCGATGGTAATGAGAAAGCCCCCTTAAATCACATATTTTTTACAAATAGAACATAATCGCTATGATTACACAGTGATACATGGGGAAAAAATCTTTTGCCAACAGAATACTAACAATTGCGAACTCATTATTACTCAATAAACCTGCTCTTTCAGCAAAAATTCGCTAATTACCTCTTACAGACATCCAAGCCTTATGATTCCCCGGCATCTCACGCATTAGACAAAATACCACGTTGAAAAATAATTTTTTGCCGCAGATCAATAAGGGAGAAAAGTACCACCAAGTATGACAACCTTTCTGCCCTAATGCTCAAGTACGCGAGCCACAGTAAACGCCTCTACACATCGAGCTCCGGCCCTGGTCAAAATCTGTGCACATTCATGTACTGTTGAGCCGGTCGTAAAGACATCATCAACGAGCAAAACACTCTGTCCTGCAAACGATTCTACATCGCCCGTCCGGAAAGCTCCCCGCAGATTCTGCCTCCTGGCCATGCCGCTCAGCTCGGTCTGAGGAACTGTGGGCTGGTGCCTGAAGAGTGCCGATGTCAAGATCCGATCCTGCCATTTCGGGAAACAGGCTGCTGCTAAGAGTAAAGCCTGGTTAAACCCCCGACTCTGCAATCGCTTCTTGTGCAGGGGAACAGGTATTATCACATCAGGAGCCTGCACTGCAGATTCTGCCTTCCCCTGACGGGCCAGAACAGATAACGTATCAAGCATTCCCAGATCTCCGCCGAATTTCAACCCCAGGAGAAGAGAACTCACAGGCTCCTTATAGACAAAAAGCGACCGTGCCCGGGTAAAGGCAAAGCTGTCACGCAGACAGATACCGCAGAGATGATCCTCACCTGAGGGAAACGGGGCACCGCAGCAACTGCAAAGAGGGGAAGAAAGAGGAGAGAGTAAAGATCTGCAGGAAGAACAGAGCAACAGGTTATGGCGCACCCCTTTCTGCTGGCCGCAACCATGACAGCGGGGTGGAAAGAGTAAATCCTTGAGGCCGTCTGTCAACACTCTCATCAGCCGGGACACCCGGTGTGGTATTGGCCACACCGGGCTGGTTTTAAAAATATCATCAGACCATGGCGGCCTGGAGGTTTTCATCCAGTTTTGCCAGGAACTCTTCAGTGGTCAGAAATGACTGATCACCACCGACAAGAAGAGCAAGATCCTTGGTCATAAAGCCGGATTCAACGGTCTGTACGCAGACAGCTTCAAGTGTTTCCGCAAATTTAACGACTTCAGGAGTCTGGTCAAAGATGCCTCGATAACTGAGAGCCTGGGTCCAGGCAAAGATGGAGGCTATCGGATTTGTAGAGGTTTTATTCCCCTTCTGATGTTCCCGGTAATGCCGTGTCACTGTACCGTGAGCCGCCTCGGCTTCAACAGTCTTGCCATCTTCTGTGAGCAGAACAGAGGTCATAAGCCCAAGCGAACCAAACCCCTGTGCCACGGTATCAGACTGGACATCACCATCATAATTCTTACAGGCCCAGACAAAACCGCCTTCCCACTTCAGGGCTGCTGCAACCATGTCGTCAATCAGGCGATGTTCATACGTTATCCCGGCCTCGGCAAAACGATCGGCAAACTCCTTATCAAATACCTCCTGAAACAGATCTTTAAAGCGTCCGTCATATTTTTTCAAAATCGTATTCTTGGTGGACAGATACACGGGCCAGCCAAGAGTTAAGCCGTAATTCATGCAGGAACGGGCAAAACCACGGATGGATGCATCGAGGTTATACATGCCCATGGCACAGCCGCTGTCGGGGAAGTCAAATACTTCATACTCAAGTACCTCTCCACCGTCAGCAGGTTCAAAACGCATAACCAGTTTGCCAGCGCCAGGTATCAGAAAATCTGTTGCCCGGTATTGGTCGCCAAAGGCGTGTCGGCCAATAACAATGGGCTTGGTCCAGCCGGGGACCAAACGGGGAATATTGTTACAGATGATCGGCTGCCGGAACACTGTACCGCCGATAATATTCCTGATGGTTCCGTTGGGAGATCTCCACATTTCTTTCAGATCAAACTCTTCTACCCGCGCTTCGTCAGGCGTTATGGTGGCACATTTTACGCCAACTCTGTATTTTTTGATTGCCTCGGCAGCTTCAACGGTGATCCGGTCTTCGGTCTCATCTCGTTTCTGCACGGAAAGATCGTAATATTTCAGATCCACATCAAGATAGGGCAGGATTAATCTTTCCTTAATAAAGGCCCAGATGATGCGGGTCATTTCATCCCCGTCAAGCTCGACAATGGGATTTTTTACATGAATTTTTGCCATGGTGTTCCTCTAAAAAAATCAATTTACAATAAAACAGCCTCTACATGTCCTGTTCTCAAGACAACTCATCATGGTTTCTGGTTATCACCCAAACCATGATGTCAACTGCGTTGAACTGTCATTTATAGTCGATCATCAGCCCGTCGTCAATGTAAGCCCCCTGTTGAGTGTGCTCAACAAAAAATAATGCCAATTACCATAAACCATGCTATATTTAAACAGTTAAGAGTGTGGAATTCGGAAAGGCCGAGATAACTGCCTTCTCGAAAAAAGGCAAGGCCGTTATTGCCTTCACAGCTTCTGATGTGCCTCCCTGAAATACCATGTATTCCCCATAAATTGTCACTCTTCAGGTGGGTGCTGAAAACTTGCAAAACCACAGGCCTGTTCAAGAATGCCTCAGGTTCGGAGTCTATGCGTACCCGTTCATTTAAGACGGGAAGCGTACTTGTACTCCTTAAGCAGGCTTAAATGAACAAAAATGAGGTGTTCCTGAAGGGATACCATCAATTTTTCTATAAACCTTACCTTGTAATCGTCAACTATGTCGTTTTTTCAGCTGATGCGGGCAATACTCGCCCTGGCCATCATTCCTTTTTTGACCCTCCTTGTCTGCCTTGCCTGTTATATAGATGTCCACTGGGGGCGTCACTCTTCTTTCAAGGCGTTGCAGTTTCCCCGCATTTGGGGCAAGGCCGCCTGTTGGTTTGCCGGTATCAGGGTACGGGTTGAGGGGCACGAAAATCTTGATCCTGAACAAACATATATTTTTGTCGGCAACCATACCAGCCAGACCGATATCATGACCTTCCAGGGATACATCCCCCATAATTTTCGCTGGATTGCCAAAAAAGAGCTCTTTGCCATCCCTCTTTTCGGTGCCGCCATGCGGGCTGTTGAGTTTATCCCCATTGACAGATCACGCGGCAGGCAGGCGGTTAAAAGCCTCAACAATGCGGCCAGACGTATTGCCGAGGGCAGCTCGGTGTTAATTTTTCCCGAAGGTACCCGCAGCCCGGATGGTCACCTGCAACCCTTTAAAACCGGGGCAATCATGCTGGCCATCAAGGCAGGGGTTCCAGTAGTTCCAGTCGGCTTTAACGGCACTTATCAGGCCCTGCCCAAGGGGAGTCTACTCACACGGGGCGGAGAAGTGGCCCTGCGAATCGGCGCCCCCCTGCCCACAAAAGACTTTCAGGCAAAGGATAAACAGGAGCTCGCCCGTAAACTGCAAAAACTCGTTGCCTCCTTACTTGATCAATGCCACCAGCCGCTTTCAGCTGAATAAATCAGCCATAGTGCTTTGCAATTTACCCAGAACATGGCATAATGCTTTTTGTAACTTTTCAGGAGCAGGACGATGGTTCTGCAAGTTTTTCCCACCCATCTGAATAGTTACGTTTTTTGTAACTATTCAGTCAGCGCCACGATTTTGGCATAACGTGTGGCCTGTAACTATTCAGATGTGCCCCATATTGTAGCAAGCAGGCCAACGAACTTTAGCCCGCTATGTGAGGCACCCTGATTGTTGCAGGTAAGCCACGACTCCGAGATGGGGTGCAGCTGAATAGTTACCGTTTTTTTTAAATGCAGAGTAAGATATTGGTAGTTTATCCGCTCTGCAGGATCTGCCGGCAGATGGACCGGATAAGCCGCTCCAGTACACCGGTTTCAGACAAGTAACCGCAAACAGAACACAGGACTTTTCCTCATGGATCAGACATCCCGCAATCGTGTTGGCTGCAGACCTTCTGCTTTTTTTGCCCTGCTACTGGTAACGTTTTTTCTGCTAACGACTGTGCCCTCCCGCGCAGCCGGAGAAGAGAGTACTGCTTTCCTGCCCTTGAAGATTAACGCAGACAACACGACCCAGGTACAAAAAAAGGCCGATAAGGCATTAAAAGCCGCCCTTGCCGACAAGGGCTTGAACATGATCTCAAGAAGTACGGCAAAACAACTCGTTGATTACAGCGGGGCATGGCCTCCCTCCAATGCCGTACTCACAAGAGTGGCTGACACGACCCACCAGGATTATGTCGCGGTGGGCAGCCTGACAAAAATCGGTGATCAGATTTCCGTGGACCTGAAAGTTTTCGATGTCCTTTCCCCTGCCGCTCCCCGCACGATTTACCGTGAAGGAGAATCACTTGCTGACATCGCAGACGTACTGCAGAGTGTTCTTACCGACGTTACAGGATTTACAAACAGGCAGGCAACCATTGCCACAATTGCCCCTGAAGGGAACAAACGCATCGATTCAGGCGCGATTTTACGTAAGATTTCCACCAAGCCAGGCGACTATTACAACCCTGAAACCCTGAGAAAAGACCTGAAATCGGTCTTTACCATGGGCTATTTTGATAACGTTGAAATAGAGGTCAATGACAGCCCCGCGGGTAAAGATGTCATATTCAGAGTTCAGGAAAAACCGCTTATTAAGACCCTCTCTTTTGCAGGGCTTGACGAACTCTCGGAAAAAGATGTCAAGGAAGCGGCCAATATCCGTGTAAACACTATTCTCAATCCAGCCAAACTCAACGATGCAATTAAACGGATTAAGGCTCTCTATAAATCCAAAGGATTCTACAATTGCAAGGCCAAGGCCAAGCTGAGTTATCCCACACCCCAGACCGCAGATGTCCGCTTTGTTGTGGAAGAGGGGAAAAAGATGTCCATTGCGGACATCACTTTCAAAGGTAATACGTCTTATGATGACGGTGAGCTCCGGGATGTTATCCAGACTTCATCCTGGAACTGGCTCTCCTGGATCACCGAGGCAGGCATTTTAAAAATGGATGTCCTGCAGCAGGATGCTGCGCGGATAAATGCTTTTTATAATAATAATGGTTTTATAGAGGCAAAAGTCGGCATTCCCCAGGTAGAAGAAAAAGACGGTGATCTCTATGTTACCTTTGTGGTTGACGAGGGACCGCGCTACAGGGTGGGTACAGTTGATATTCAAGGGGACCTGGTTGAAGACAAGGATAAACTGATCTCCCTTTTAAAGGTCAGGCAGGAAAGATTCCTCAACCGTAAAGTCCTTCGTCAGGACACCCTTAAACTGACTGATATCTATGCTGAACACGGATATGCATTTGCTGAAATTCGACCTCACATAAACAAATCAAAACAGGGTAAACGGGTCAACATCACCTTCAACATTGATCAGGCCGCAAAAGTCTACTTCAACCGGGTGGAGATTCAGGGAAACACCCGCACACGAGACAATGTAATCCGCCGTGATCTGTTGGTAAAAGAGGGGGGTGTTTACGATTCAAAAGCCATTCGCCGCTCAACCGAACGATTACAGCGTCTGGGCTATTTTGAAGATGTAACTGTTACGCCGCAGCCGACCATGAATGAAGATGAAATGAATATCCTGGTCGATGTGAAGGAAAAATCCACTGGCCAGTTCAGTATCGGGGCCGGTTATTCATCATCTGACAAGCTGATGTTCATGGGAGAAATTTCTGAGGACAACTTTCTGGGCATGGGAACCAAACTGGCATTATCCGCAAGCTTAAGTGCTGTCACGACCCGCTTTAACCTCAACTATACTGATCCACGCATTTTTGACTCAAACGTTTCCGCAGGCATTGACGCCTTTAACTGGGAACGCGAGTTCGATGATTACACCAAAGACTCTTATGGAGGAGGTTTCCGGCTTGGTCATCATCTCTGGGAAAGATGGCGAATTTTTTACGGGTACACCTGGAGTGATACCACCCTCACTAATATCTCAGAAAATGCGTCAGAGTTCCTGCTTCGCTCAAAAGATATCAACATCACAAGTGCCCTGCGGGTTGCTGTGGTCCGGGACACCCGAAACCGGCGTTTCAACCCGACCGCAGGATCGCGAAACAGCCTGAGTGTCCGGTATGCCGGTATTGGCGGTGATGCCAAGTTCACAAAAGTTGAAGGAAGCAGCAGCTGGTATTTTGCTCTGCCATTTTCCACCGTTTTTCACATCAAAGGAGCTGCCGGTCAGGCCTTTGAAAATGAAACAAATAAACTACCTGTATATGAAAACTTTTACCTTGGCGGCATGAACTCCATTCGCGGCCTCAAGTCCTCTTCCATCAGTCCGCTTGATCCCATCAGCCATGAAAAATATGGCGGTGATAAAATGTGGTATGCCAATATTGAACTCAGTTTTCCGTTGCTCACAGAAGCGGGGCTGTACGGTGTTGCTTTTACGGATTTTGGTAATGTCTATTCAGAAGACGACAGCTGGGACTTCGGCACATTCAAGAAGACTGCCGGACTCGGAGTCAACTGGCTCTCACCCATGGGCCCCCTTCGCCTGGTCTGGTCATATAATCTTGATAAGCAGGATGGAGATGAAGACGCTACCTGGGATTTTGCCATGGGCGGCAGCTTCTGAAACCCGCTCTTTTCCTAACTTCTAACCGTTGAACTGATCATGCAGTCGATGTGTAAACGGCTGCTTGACAGCGTAAACAAATCCCAGAGTATCTTTGGGCTGCACGGAGGCAGTGCGGCCCTGTTTACTGCCCGGCTGCAGGCAGAACTTGACCGGACTGTCTGTTGCGTTGTGCCAACAGATGATTTTCTCGCACCACTTGCCCAGGACATCAGGCTGTTTTCCAACGCCCCCGTCCTTACCTACCCGGCCTTTGAAATAGCACCTTACACCCAGCTGACTCCGGACCCCGTCACAGTAGCCAACCGTATATCAACGCTGTATCTTTTACAGGAAAACAGCTTCCCTGCAATTATCATCACCTCGGCTGAAGCGACACTCAGGCGCATTATTCCCCGCAAGATTCTTGCAGAACATTGCGAACTGGTCATGGCCGGTGAAGAAACAGACCGGGACAAACTCATTGACGGGCTTACTCATTCGGGATACCAGCTCTGCGAACTGGTTCAACACCCCGGAGACATTGCCGTCAGGGGAGGTATTATCGATCTGTATCCCCCTTCTTTCAGCCCGAATATTCGGGGCCCTTTACGCCTCGATTTTTTTGGCGACCTGCTTGAATCAATCCGAACCTTTGACCTCTTGTCGCAGCGTTCAACAGCCTCACTCGAAGAGGCCATCCTTCTGCCGGGTTCTGACATACTGTTCCCAGGCCCGGAAGATCAGGCCCGCTGGCGACAATCATTAAACGAAGAAGTTGTTTCCCACTCAGAAGAAGTACCGACAGTAAGACAAACCGTTGATCAGCTCAAAGAACAGATCCGCTTCCCCGGGATTGAATTTCTCCTGCCGCTTATTTACCAGGAAACACGACCCGAAACAGTGTTCGACTACCTCCCGGAAAACACCCCCTGTATTTCACACGACACCATGGCCATCAGGCGTAAGGTTGAGCTGGTATGGGAACGGGTAGAAAATAATTACCAGGAGGCCAGTGCAGACAGGCTGGCACTACCCCCTGACACCCTGTTTCTTGATAAGGAAACGCTGGAAAACAAGCTTAATAAAAACCTGCATGTCGATCTCTGCTCCCTGCCGGATCCAGATGTTGACCAGAAACCATTTTTTTTCCGTGCCGGAGATCATTCCTTACTTAAACAGGAAATCGATCTTGAACGCAAAAAACGTGGATTACTGTCTCCCCTTGCTGACCGCCTGACTCAATGGAAACAGGCTGGTGACAGAGTTTTTCTTGCCTGCAGGTCCTCCCGCCAGGCCGTACATCTGGAAGAAATACTGACCGGATATCAGCTTGAAACCATCCGGGCAACGTTTCCTCTGCAACTCGACCAGCAGGGCGAAGGTATTTTTCTGGTTGAACATCCCCTCTCGCAGGGCTTTGACCTGCCGGATGAGCATACCCATATCCTTTCAGCCTCTGAGCTGTTTGGCGAAAAAAAGCTGCGCTCCCGCAGTAATCCAAAAACCCGTTCCGCCGGGGGAGAGCCCATTGCCCTTGAGGAGCTGGCCATCGACGACATTGTTGTCCATCGGGACCATGGACTCGGCCGCTTTCTGGGCCTGTTCAATATGGAGTTTGCCGGTCAACGCAGTGACTTCATGCAGCTCGAATTCCGTGATGGCGACAAACTCTACATTCCTGTCGACAGATTACACTGGGTCAGCCGCTACCAGGGGCTGACAGACCAGGAACCCCGCCTGGACAGGTTAGGTTCAGAGCGGTGGCAGACAACCAAGAAAAAAGTCACTGAAGCGGTCTGGCAGGTTGCCCAGGAACTCCTTGAAATATATGCCAGACGTGAACTCAGAAAAGGACACCGTTTTGACCCTCCCGGCCCTTTATATCAGGAACTTGAAGAATCCTTTCCCTATGACGAAACAGATGGACAGGCACGGGCTATCAATGAGGTGATTGCGGATCTCACTTCTGAGCACCCCATGGAGCGGCTGGTCTGTGGTGACGTGGGATACGGCAAAACAGAAGTGGCGGTCCGGGCGGCCTTCAAGGTGATTGAAGACGGGTATCAGGTTGCCATTCTTGTGCCCACCACTGTTCTTGCCGAGCAGCACGCGGCAACTTTCCGGGACAGGTTCTCAGAATTCCCGGTAGAGGTCGCCTGTATCAACAGGTTCAGGACAGCCAGCCAGCAGAAGAAAATTATCAGCGAGCTGGCAGCTGGCCGTATTGACCTGATAGTTGGAACCCACAGGTTGCTTTCCAAAGACATACAACCCGCCAAGCTGGGGCTGCTTATCGTTGACGAAGAACATCGTTTCGGGGTGACTCATAAAGAAAAAATAAAAAAGCTCCGTGCCGAAGTTGACGTGCTGACCCTCACGGCAACCCCTATACCACGGACCCTGCAGATGTCTCTTCTTGGCATTCGTGATCTCTCAATCATCTCAACTCCCCCACGTCGCAGACAGTCAGTGAAAACATTCCTTGCCCGGCACGATGATCTGGTGATTAAAGAGGCAATCCAGCAGGAAATGGCACGGGGCGGACAGCTCTTTTTTGTCCACAACCGGGTGAAATCCATTCA